>CAXUIV010000229.1:0-7291 GCA_964250875.1 uncultured bacterium | reverse complement strand
GCTCTTAGAAAGGATTCATAGCTAACAGATTCCAGCAAGCAGCGTTTGTATTGCTGAACTTGTAATTGAATAGCCCGTCGGTACGAAACTCTAGTTTGAACTGCTGAATGAGTCACCTCCTCACTCATCCGTTCCTCAAAATGCTTAAGAAACACCCGTCGTGCCACATCTTGCAGATAAACCCCACCCTCGGCATTCGGCCAGGTAAAGTCTGTTGGCTTGAGAATTTGCTTATTCACCAGCATGACGACCAAACTGTCTACAATCGGCGACCGAAACTCCTCCATCAAGTCAAACGCCAAGTGGGGTTCTTTGCGATCTGACCTGTGAAGATTACCTAAGTAAGGATTCAGCCCCTCTGCCAGCAGTAGACTCATCACGTTGTTAAACAGCAGCGTATAGCCAAAACTGAGCAGCGAGTTTACCGGATCGGTGGGAGGACGACGGCTGCGTCCGGTGAGGCCGAACCCCGGATTAGTCAATAATTGTCCCAGGGCTGGAAAATAAACGGCGGCTGAAATGCCCTCATACCCCCGCAGAGACTCCAGATTGTCCGTCGTCTCTGCTGAAGACACAAACTGATCTAGCTTTTGAATCGCTTCTGCCACCGTCGGTAGCTGTCGCTTGCGGTTCAGCCGTAACAAGAGCTGCTTTGAGTTCATCAACTTCCCCCAAACTAAACTCTTGGCCATGCTAAGCTGAAAATCACTGTCCTGCCAGCGCTGAAACTGCATAGCTTCAACGGGTAAATCCGTCAGTTTCGCGCTCCACAGATGTCCCTTGTAGTCCCCCAACTGAGATAGAAAAACCACCGGAATTTGGGTCTCTAGACAAACCGCGATCGCTGCCGTTGTGAGCTGCACCTGCCCAAATACCAAAACTCGCTGTACTTCCACAATTGGGATCTCAATGGGCACGGTTTTTTCCTGAGATTTCTTCTTCTGTGCCTCACTTGGTACGTCAATGATGAACCGTCCCTGCTCTTTTCTCAATGTAGTTCCCTGCTGGACAAGATAAAGCGTTGTCATACCCGGTTTCCACTCCCATTCATTAGATGTGATCTCGACTGGTTTCCATTCCCGCACTCGGTAGCCCAACACCACGTATAAGGGGGGTGGAATCGGCTGATGGGCTGCTTTCAAGGCAGCAACCATTGCCTGCTGTATTTGAGTCGGTTTGGCTGTTGGGTCAGCATAGACTAGCGGATTTGTCTCTTGCTCCACGGTGGGCAGCACCAGAGGCTGATACTTCTGCACCGGAACAATCAGATCTCCAGCAAAGGCGTGGCCCAAAAACCGGAAGCCGCGATCAAAATTGGTAATCTGGGTTTTGTCGGGATGGAGTTCTAGCCCCATACCGTGCAGAATATAGGCAACCTCCCGCCGCGCCTCAACGACTTGCTGCTGACTCTTTGCCAAAACAACAAAATCATCCGCGTAGCGCACCAGCTTCAAATCTGACGCCATGATGATTTCATCAAAATCATCCAGGTAGACATTCGCTAAAATTGGGGACACGACCGCTCCCTGAGGAACCCCCTTCTCCGGAAAAACCAGTCCTTCCAGGGTGTGTACCCCTGCACCAATCCAAGCTTCCAACAGAGCAAAAATGGCTGATCGCAAAGAAAACAGCTTTTGGGCCGGAATGAAGTCGTCAGGTTTAACCCGTTCCTCAAACTCGGCGAACAGACGAGCATGCTGAATGTTGTCGAAGTAACGAACAATATCTCCATCTAAGACCCACTCATAACCGCGATCGCGCCAGTAGCCAACCTGCTGTACCGCCGTCTTATGGGATCTACCAGGACGGTAGGCAAAACTACAATCCTCAAACTGAGACTCTAAAACGGGGTGCAAGGCATTCAATAACGCCTGCTGGACAATGCGATCGCGCACGGCAGGCACACCCAACACGCGCCAACCACCATCCTTCTTGGGGACGGAGAACTGTCGCAGAGGTAGGGGATGGTAACTGCCTGTAACGAGGTCCCGTTCCAGTTGGTGCAAAAATGGTTCAGCTTGGTCAGCAAAGTGAGCGATCGTTTCACCGTCTACTCCAGCGCACCCCTGGTTACTCCGCACCTTCTCCCAGGCTGCTTTCAATGATACAAATGAGAAAACCGCAGCAAATAGCAGTGAATGATCCATTAGACCCTTTCATTCTCCTGCTATCACTATCTCCAGCATTGGAAGCCGCTTCTTCCAATATTAAAATGAGTCCATGCCCTACTTTGCTGAAAATCCCGACATCCCCCTGCTGCGATCGCTAGCACGCGGATCGCTCAAACAAAACCTGCTGCGTGCCCTGCGGCTGTGGGTTTGGCTGCGGCTGATCTACGCCGATCCTGATGACTCAATCGGATCTCCGCCCGATCCCTTTACCTTTGCAGAATGGCGAGCCACCTTCTTCTCTCAGACCCATCCGGCGGATGAAACCATTCCTGCCCTGCACGATCCCACTTGTGCTTGCGCTAGGACGACCGGCGATTGGCTATTGCTGACTCCATTCGATCTGTCCGTCTGGAAAACCTCACTGCGTCGTCACGACAGCTTGCCCCCTCAGCTAGACACCTGGTTAGACCGGCGATTATTCGGCGTGACGCGACGAAGCCTAGACGAAGACTTACGCATTCTCGCCAAACTGGGCTGGGTGCGTCGTCAAAACCTCCACTATCATCGGGTAGAGACTTTCCCAGATTACCCTGCCGCTCCTTCTTCCAGCTACGCGCAACCTCTGCTGCACCCCGACCTCGTAGGGATTGCCGACACCCTTGCCCACCCCATCAACGGCTTCCAACGCTTTTTCTTGCACCTGGAATATATCGTGCCCAAGGAGGCAACCGATCGGGTAGATGACTGGCAGATCCAACTACGCCAGATTTGGGAACAAACGCCCATTCCCCCCCTTCAGCTCACTTTTTATAGCGCTACTCTGGATGCAGTCTGCACCACAATCATCTACCCCGTCTGCGTGTACTACGCTCAACGTGCAACTTACCTATGCGCTTGGGGACAACTCCCCGCTAGTGACGGTACTGTGATGGATTGGCGCAACTACCGACTCGACCGCATCCAGCGCATCCACCCCCTCACCTGGGAAGAGCCAACCGTTCCCGAACCCCTACGTCAGGGATATCAACGAAGAAAACTCCCCACTCCCGACGATATTCAAGAACGCATGGGCGAAGCCTGGGGGTTTGATTTTTATCAACCAGTCGGGACTCTCCTCCTGCGATTCGAGCAGGATTTTGCCAAACGATATATTGATACCAGCCTGCGCCATGAAACCTTTACCACAGTGAGCTATACGCAAGCAAAAGCCTTGATTCGAGCCAGCGAGGATTCTGCTACCCGCCCGAAATTGCTAAGCCTCTTGCAAGCGCGATCGCCCCACGATGCCTACTACACCGTCCAATACCGCCGTCATGATTTCAACATTCTGCTACGTCTGCGAGCATGGCGACCCTATATGGAAGTGCTGCTGCCTTGGGATTTACGCCAACAGATTGCGGCAGAGGTCATGCGAGAAAGCAGTTTTTATGATGAGGTAGATATCTGCTCTAACTCTCCTAACACTTGACCATAAGCCTGTATCCAGTAATTCTTTTCCTCTCCTCGCAACACGTCCCACACTGCCCGGTAAAACCAGAGCGTCTCCGTTTGCCCACTGTTAAAGCGGTGCCACACTTCTGCCCCTTCTTCATGTAGGGATGCCAGCAGCGATCGCACGTTGTGCAGTTTGTCTGCCAGCACCACCCGCCGGACAGACGGCGAAGCATGGCGCAATTGGTTCAGGTATTGCTCCTTGCGATCGCGCCAGGAGAGGGGAGGCTGAACAATTTCAGTACAGCCCTCAACAATTTGGGTAACGCGATCGCCAAACTGTTGCTGAATTTCTTGCCGAATTTTCTCCCCACCTCGATCTTCAATCGCATCATGTAACAAGGCGGCGATCGCCTCATCCTCGTCACCACCGCTTTCTAAAACCAAAGCCGCCACGCTCATGAGATGGGCAATGTAGGGAGTTTTGCCGTCAGCCCTCAGTTGGGTAGCATGGAGACGGCAGGCATAAACAAGAGCCGTTTCAAACCGCTGAGTCAGAATGGGACGTGTAGACTGGTGTGTAGACATAGTTAAACGTGAACCGCTATTAACAGCTTAGGCTGGTCGCATTGTCCACCAGCCTGGAAGACGCGGCTTCAATCTTGCCTTATATTGCAGTACGACTCAGATCAGCATGTAGAGACGTTGCCTGATGTAGAGACGTTGCATGCAACGTCTTTACAGGCTTGAAGTCGAGTAATTTGCTTTAAAAACATCTATGCCAGCCATTGAACTCACCATCATTTCGCATCACACCAAAGAAGGACTACCCTATCAGCACCTCCACTTCGATTTGACAACGCCGGATCGCTTAGTTCAACCAGAAGATTTGCGGGCGATCGCGTTTCCAACTGAGGTGCAATGGAGCCAGGGAGTTGCCATTGAAGGACGGGGACCGATCTGGCTCTACGGGTACTTAGTACACGAGTGCCACCCGGCAGCTTGGGTTGGCTGCTATGACACCCGCCTGGGAATTGTCATCGTTTCCACACATAGTCGGAGTGTCTCTGTCGGTCAGGTACTGGCGATTGACCTACCAATTGAGGCAAAACCTGTTGCAAAATCCCTCCCATCACCATGACCTCAACGCCTACGAAGTTCCCTGCTGTCACTCTGGATGTCATTGAACTGGATTTTACAGATCGTACCTATCAAACTCTAGCCATTAACCTGACCCAACCAGGTGACTTAATTCAGCCAGACCTGTTGCCTCAGCTGAAATTGCCCTCAACCTTAGACCTGTCTCGCGAGGTCGTCCTGTTCGGACAGGCTCCCATCTGGCTCTATTGCTACCTGATCGAGCGGTGTCGTCAAGCCCCGTGGATTGCTTGTTACAATGCTCCATTGGGAAAGATCGTTGTCGTTCGCAGCCAGCTGCCACAGCCCAGTGCTGGCGACACAATTGCTCCCCAGTTTAACACCCAACCAGGGGTAGCCATCCTGATTGGCGGACCCCCCGATAGTGGAAAAAGCCTCTTATCTAAAGCGATACGAGATGCAATTGCCAAACTGCATCCAACCTGTCGATTTTTTTTACACCGGGCCAACTGGGACGGTCAGGGCAACTGGGCTTATGAATCTCCCGACCTTGCCCTCGCCGCAGAACTGGTATCGGGGTTTGATGCTAAGCTTCACTGGCACCCGGAAGCAGCCAAGTTAGTTCCCAAGTACTTTCAAGACCAGGCAAGAGCTGTGGAGAACCTCCGCCAAGTGCGGGATTTGATCTTAGTCGATGTGGGTGGAGTCCCCCAACTGGAAAAACACCCACTCGTTGATGCTTGCTCTCACTACATCATTATTAGCCGTGACCCCACAGCGATCGCCTCATGGCATAATCTCTGTGCTTCAAAGCTCCCCTGCCTTGCCGTTCTTCATAGCGGACCGAGTGACGACGCAGTTCCTCTGCTTCAGTCACGCTTCCTAGAACTTAACTTAGAATTAAAGGCGATCGCTGAAACTGGAGTACTCCCTGACCTACTGCTTACAGCGATTTATCAAACACTTGCAGTAAGCGGATTTCCATCAAGAGAAGCTAACTACTTCTCTCCACATCGGTACAACTGATAAGGAACACCAATGCGGTAGTGCTGAGTGGGAACAATGGTGCAACTCCGTTGAACGGAGAGTGCTAACTGGGGTATGTAGTCCCGTCGTCTGATTCCAGGACCGACAACCCATAAGTTGAGCTTAGGCGCTGCTGGCGGCTCCAGTTGAGACAGCTTGTGCCAGATGGAATCAATTCCTGGCGATTGCTGGAGAAAAGCAAATTCCGCTGCACCCTCGCTTCTAACTTTTTTTAAAGCCAAGGCAAAACTCAAACCCAACGCAACGTCTTGGTAGTCCCGATATGCCACGACAACCATTAGCGGCGCGGAAGGTTCTTGATTCATATTTCGGGCAACTTGCTCAGGTTGGAAGGGCTTTTGCAACACAAAGTTAAACACAACCAACACACAGCTGAGTAGTGAAAAAGTAAAAAGACAGAAGACACCATGCCCTTCGCCCTTCACCCTTTGCCCTTCGCCCTTCGCCCTTCGCCCTTCCACCCTCACAGCAAAACTCGCTCCTAAAAGAGCATAGATACTGGGATAGTAGACAAAGTTGTAGCGCGGCACAACAGTAATGTCCTTGCCGAAAAGGTAGACAACGGCGAAGAATTCCAGCAATACGCAAAAGGTGAAACTTAAGAGCGTCAGCGTAGCTAGATGGGTTGTTGGTGTAGACCACAGTTGCCTTAGCCCCCTCAAAACACGCCACGTTACCCAGATGCCAAACAAAACCATCAAAAGTCCGCTTGGCACTGAAATCCAAAGGGGTTGGTGTTCGACTGGAAGAGCAATGAATATCAGCAGGCAGCTAATTAGAGTTTGAAACAGGGGAGCCAGGTGGTCGGGAGGTGGCAGCCAACTGGTTTCAGAACGGCTAAAGTGATGCAGCATAACCGGCAACCAAGGCAGATAGCTTAAAATTACAGCCGCAGCAGCTAAAAACGTTGCTAATAAAGTGTGGCGCGGCAGCTGTTTAGTAGGCTTGCTTGCCCTATACCAGTACACTAGTACTAAAAGCGTCACCAACTGAGCCACGCCAGCCAGAATAAAAAAGTAATGAATATAGAGACCAATGCTGTTAACAACGACCCAGCCCAACCAAACTCCAAGGCGCAACTGCTGTCGGCGGAACAAATCCTGCTGAATTTGGATTAGCCCCAACAGCGCTAGAGTAATGAAGAGCATCGGCATGGTGTAATGGCGTGCCTCTTGAGACAAGTAAACAGCAAACGGTGAAACTGCCATCACTGCTGCTGCCATCAATCCCGCTATTGGAGAGAAGGCTCTGGCATTGACGCCATAAACAGCAGCGATCGCTCCCACACCGCACAGAGCTGGCAGTGATCGCACAGCCCAAACCCACCCATGCTTCATTGCACCTATCCAGAGAGACTCTATCCAAGCGTGCATCAGGCAAAAAAATAGTGGAGGATGAGTAGACTGAGCGGCGACAGTTTGGGCAATTTGTGCACAGCCGACCCCTGGTTTAAGAGTAAAAAGTTGCTCCAAACGCTCCAAGGGAAAGACCACGTTCAAAGGCACATCTTTATAGCTCCGTCCTAAGCTAAACAAAGCAGTAATCACCTCATCCATCCACAGAGGTTTAAGGTCAAGATTCCAGAAGCGCAACAGCGCCCCCAG
>CAXUIV010000228.1:0-7312 GCA_964250875.1 uncultured bacterium | reverse complement strand
ACGCCTAGCTGAAGGAAAATAGAAGTTCTGCACCATCAAAAGTGCTAATTTCCCTGGCGGAATTAGTATCGCACAATTCCTTTTATGGGATACTACGTAGCCCCACTGGCAGGCAGTGTCAAGAATTTAACCTGATCAACAATTAATGCTTTTGCTTGGTGCGTATATGGTGTATTATTGCACCATATGAATGAAACGAGAGAATAGCTATGCTCAGACAAAGTATCTCATTCACGCCACCTAACGATGAATGGCTGAAGGCGCAAGTGGAATCAGAGGAGTATACGAGTAAAAGCGATGTAGTGAACGACCTGATACGCAAGGAACGCCTGCGAGAACAAGAGCGAAAGATGATTCGCGCTAGACTGATCGCCTCGGAGCAAAGCGGCTTTGTCACCCAGACACGTGAGGAGATACTGGCGGAATTCAAAGCAGGGATTAAATCGGGTGAGGTATAGATTAACAGAAAGCGCTAAATCAGACTTACGGCGTATCTATACATATGGGTAGTGACTCAATGGTATTAGTAGTAGTCGAGTAAAGGGGACATGGCGACATGCTCTCCTTTACTCGACTTAATAGTTGGAGAATCCATTTTGGGGTGTGCTGCCCTGTCCTCTGACTGCTCTGGGCTAGGTGAGGGTCTATGTGGTATCCTCCTCCACCATAACTTTAATTTGGGTGGGGGTATTATTGCTCCCCTACACCTCCTCGCTTAAATAAACCTTTCTAACTAATGGTCCAACTCCAGAAAGTTAGACTAAAGAATCTAGTAAAGGTTTGTCAATTTCAGCGCCTAACAATTGTTGAAGAGATTGAGCGAGTGACGCAGCAGTTGGCAAATTAGGGAAGAAGCTGGAAGAAGGCTATGCGGGCAACTGCCGCAATCAATTGAAAAGGTAGAGGCGTTATCGAGTGAGGTGAATGGGCATTTGGGGCAGATGGGATTAGAGTGGAATTAGATAAGAAAAAAAGAGTCAGCTAGGGCGGTTGGATACAATACTATTGAAGACACTGCATATCTGATTCCATCAGATGATTATTGATCGTGGGATTTGTGTTCATTATGGTGTGGCTAATTTTAGAATATTTAACCGTTAACCGCTAAAGGTCTGCTTTAAACAAACGAAGAGCGAGAGGACTTGAGCAATGAGTATTGTAATTTCTGATGAACTTCTGACCGCAACCCGTATGACTGAAGCGGAAATGAGACAAGAAATTGCGGTTCTGCTGTTTCAGAAGGAAAAATTTACGCTAGCTCAAGCGAGTCGCTTTGCAGCAATGAATCGCGTCGCCTTCCAACATCTGCTGGCGAGTCGTCAGATCTCGGTCCACTATGATGTAGAAGATTTTGAGCAGGACATTAAAAACCTGCGGGAGATGGGCAGGTTGTGATTGTTGTCAGCGATACATCCCCTATTAACAACCTTGCTGCAATCAATGCTCTCCATCTGCTCCAACAACTCTATGCAACGGTCATCATCCCGGAGGCTGTCTATCAAGAATTAACAGATCCAACGTTTCCGGTCGCAGGCGCAATGGAAGTTCAAACCTTCGCGTGGATTCAAACGAGAGCGGTTTCTGATCACACAATCGTCGAAGCACTTAGCAATGAACTTGATCGTGGTGAGGCTGAGGCGATCGCTTTAGCCCTGGAACTGGAAGCGAGTCAGGTTTTAATCGACGAACGGCGGGGTCGTTTGGTGGCTGATAGGCTCAATCTCAGCTATATCGGAGTTTTGGGGATCCTGGTGGAAGCAAAAAGTCAGGGTTTAATTCCTGCGGTGAAGCCTTTGCTAGATGCTTTGATCAACCAGGCTGGTTTCTGGATTGCTGCGCCTTTATACGCCAGCGTTCTCCAGCTTGTTAAGGAGGAAGCAGGGAATGAATAACAACCGCGCAAAAGCAGGATATGAGTAAACGGTAGTCGGGCTGACTCCTAAAGATTGGGTGGTAAAACGTCTCAACAATACATTTCCATTGCAGAGCATTGGTCCCACAATTAACTGATTATATTAACCCGGCAATGTAAGTTGTCAAAAGGAGTCTAGGGTTTTTCAGGGACTTCAGCCTCAAAAATGCAAGATCAATGATTGTCAGGTTAATAAGTTTGACGATGCGGATCCTATACTTTGAGTACGTGTGTTCCGACGCTAATTTCGCCCCGACTATCCAGGAAGATTTCCAATGGACAATACCATCCTTGCCGCACAATACGCCCAAAGCGGAAATCTGATGGACCTGTGTCACAACGAGACATGGCTACGGGAGTCTGCTTCGATTGAGGATGAAGGTCAGGTGGAAGCGGGACTGGCAATGAAAGAGTATAGTCAGGTGGTCAGCATCCTCACGAGCGAGCAAACCGAACAGTTGCGGCAGCAGATGAAGGTACAGTCAATTCTCTTCACTGCACTGCGGCAGTGGATGGAATCCTGGGATTTAGGTGCAGGATTTGACGCCACCTATACGACCGCACGTCGGTTAATTCGCCATCATTTGGCGCTGAATCCGAATCACCAGGCAGCTTTTGAGAAACTTTTGGCCGAGAATGCTGGTACAGGAAGTATGAATAAGGTTGCTGGACAGCAAGTTATAGCAATCCTGTCAGAGTTCTTTACACCAGAAGACTGGCAGACAATGGCGGAAGCAGCTTCGCACTCTATTTCATTACAGGTGCTGAGTGTAAAGCAGAAGCAGCCTGAGACGACAGTGGTATAGCTGGAGTACGTTATAAGTTCTTGCCAAGGGTAAGTCCCGAATGTTGAACGGCAGTTGTCTTGAACAAAATTCGTCCTTACCCCCACCTGCTACGCTTGTGTGTACCAAACAACAACAAACCCTTGCTATGTATAGATTAAATTGTTGTTGATTATTTCTACAATAGGTCATTTTAAGAACTTGGCGGTCAACTACGGCTGGGAGAGTCGCCTCATTCGGGGGAGCGCTCAAATCTCGCGCTCCCAGTTTGATAGAGTGCAGCACGTTCTCACTCCAAAAGGCGAGTGGGTTCCCTTTGAAGCGATGGCTTCTGAATATCCTTTGGAGGAGCTGCGGGAGTTGAGCGGCTGACAGCGTGACTCGAACCTCAACCCAGACAAACAGAAGTCCGGTGGCGATGACCGGGCTTTTTCGTCTAATAGATTTTAAGCTATAAATATTGTGGATGTTGTAAAATCGCTATCTTTTAAGTTTCTACATAAGGTCAAAATGACTGATTTATTGTTGTTTATTTTGTAAAAGCGAGAAAGAGGGATACTCTTAACTTCGCGAGGATGGGGGAGTGCGGACAAATTCTGTTCAAATAAACCCTGCTTCAGCAACTGGCGCTACTCATAGTTCAAAAATAGTTAAACCTTTCTTAATCTCCTTCCAATAGTGTCTAAGTCCTTCAATTTTAGCGGCGTAAGCAATCGAATATCACTAAACGGAACGACAAAAATTTGTCAATAAGAGACCTTCACACAGAAGTATATAAATGTCAAACTTTTGCAGCTTGTGGTAAAAGTTTATGGTGAAATACCGCTGGCCCATATAGACAGAGCAAATATCTGATCAATTTCAAGCACCTCCGTTACAGCTCAACTTCTCTGGATTAATTCGAAACTGAAGGTTAGTCATCTTCCGCTTTCCCACCAACTCTTGAGCTTCGAGTATATATCCTTCTTCTCGAAGCTCCTCAATCGTTCGCCATAATATCTGATTGTTTCTAGCTGAATTGCTTCCCAACAAATCCAGATTTTTCAACAGGTATTGCCTGGAAATGATTAAGTATTGACCGTTCTGTAAGGTATCCCACTTCATGCGACTGGCAAGATAAATTAGAAGCTTCGTCCTGTAATCACATTTAGCATTGCTTCCTATATTCTGTTGGATATCAACACTACTTGAGAAGAGTACGTAGTCTCCTGTCTTTCCAGGTCCATCAAAAAATTCTAGTGCTACTGTGTATGCGTCTGCTAGCTGGTAGGTGTAGTCAGTAGATTTTACAAGATCGAAGTCTCGTGGTACGTTATCAATCTCGTAATCACGAATGCGAAGGACGCTCTTAACAATGACCTTGGCACCCATTGTACTGCCCTTTCTTAAAGATTGAGCTATGACAAGCTCAGTGCGATGAAGAGCGACCAAGTCCTGATTGAGTTGAGAGCGCGACCTTGCAGTAAAGCTGCCATCCTTCGCACGGGTATAGCCCATACTCTCTAACAGGTCATTGGAACGAAAGGAAACCTGGGGGCCATTACGTTGTTTAGCCGCTTCTTTATACAGATACAGGACGATCCCCACCTGTCTTGGATTTAAGAAGTTCAGCAACGCCATAAAAAGACGCTGGACCCGGCGGTCCTGAATCTTCTCCAACCCTTTGCTAATGCCTTGACGAACGAAAGCTGGCAAATCTAAATCGGCGCATTGAAGCTTGAGGTCTTCCCATTCTTCAACAGAAATGTTCTCTAGAGGAATGCGGCGAGTAACCGCAACTTCACAATTGTTCTTAGGATCTGCTTCAACGTGCATCTCCAGGTAATAACCATCCGCATCCGCACGCAGGACGGGTAGCTGCACGTCAGGGTTTCTAATTGAAGCTCCCGCTCTGGGCAGAATCATTAACATCTGACCATCTACTGGAAAAGCAGACTCGTTGCTCATGCTATGTACGTGAGAGTTCTTAGCAAATTCTATCAATGGTGTTCATTCCAGATGTCACCAGGTAGCCCTACAAAAATTAATAATCATACAATCTAACAAAACTCAACATCTGCCTGTGACTCCGGCGTATGTTTTTAAGCTTTTGCCTGTGACTCCGGCGTATGTTTTTGCCTGTGAATCAGGAGTACAAATTTATCGTGCTTTTTTCAAAGCAGTAGGGCTTCAAGGCACCACAAAATCACTTCTGTGAATCCGGCGTATATTTTTGCCTGTGAATCCGGCGTATAAAGGCTCTCTTTGGTCTGTGAATCCGGCGTGTGATCCACCTGTAATTTCTACGTGTGGATGACCTGTGACTCCGGCGTATATGCAATCTCAACCGCTTGAATTCAGAAGATTCCGGTGCTACCTTGTCATATCAGATCTTTATTTTGCCCTGGGAGCTAACGATTAGGACGCGACAAAGGAAATGCACTCGACGCCCGCGACAGCCTGGATATTGCGAGCGGGTAACCACTACAGGAAAAACATTGAACTGGCCTGGATAAGATGAGTCCGTAGACCGTCAAAGAAATAGCCCAAACCTGCGCTAACAGGTTTGGGGCCTTTACACGTAACTGAAAAACTACAATGAGCATACCATTTTTACAACGCAAGTTCTCAGGAACTGTAGAAATCCGTCTGGTCACAAATAGGAGGGCTGAAAGCTAATGGCCTCCTTTATGTCAGCAGTACTGGACAAGGTAGAACATCCCGTTAACATCCTTAAGGAATACCTGAGAGCCTTTTCGAAAGTCCACAAGTGCAAGGCTGCTATCCTCTCCTGGCTTGACGCATGGACCAGGAAGAAGGAAGGCGATGGAGAAGCACTCTGGATATGGGTAGTTACAGAAGATCTGGCTCAGGAGTTAGGCTATTGCCGCGAGACCATTCAGCGCCATTTGAAGGAATTAGTGGCGGCTAACCTGCTGGAGAAAAGACCCGCCAAGCGCTGGCCCACTGACCGTGCTTCAACCTACAGGCTGAACCAGGATGAAATTAGAAAGGCAGTCGTTAATTTTTCAACTGAGGAAAATTCGACATTGGAGAATGAAAAATCTAACGGTGGAATACTAAACTCTCAGCAGTCGAATCCAGAAAATACCCCTCTCTACACAGATTCTTTCATAAGCCCTGACTTAATTCTACCCACAACCACACCGTCGGAAGAGGAGAAAGAGAGGCTAGTAAAGGAGATACAGGAAGCAATTACAAATTCTATTCTTGAGCAAGAACATTCAGAACAGAACCTGCCAACAAGTGGTAAATCCTTGGCTGAAGATAAACCTTCCGCTGATGTTGAATTCTGTTTTCAGAGGCTACATCGGCTGGATGTACCGCTGACGGAGACAGTACGATTGCTTGTCCAAAAGACTCCGCTCGAACAGCTAGAACGCAACATCTCTGCCTTGGAGGAAGAGGCCGTAGCAAAAGGTCTGAGAGTTCCTGCTGCTGCCTTTCAATGCTTTGTCAAAAGCAATGCTCGGCCCCGTGACGAACGCACTGCCTGGTGGTGTCAGGCTGCTATAGCGCTTGGTAAGCGGCAGCGTGACCGTCTGATTCAGGCCGTGCTGGAGTATGAAGGTGAAGTTTGGGTAATGTTTACCAACGGGCAACGGATTTTGCTTGGCATAGCACAGCGAATGACCTGGGAGGCAATCGCGGCTTTAGGAGAGATGGCTCAGTACCAGTAGCATTCACGGAGGGCAAGTTCATGGAGGCAACATACCTGGTTCCGAAGCAGCAGGGCTATTTGGAGACAGCTACAGAAATACATGCAGGTTTTACCGGCGTATGAGGGAGCAGGACAATATCTATTCGTCTACAGCACCAACCCCAAAGGGTGAGACGTGGCGTGACATGCTGGAGTTTTTTCAGCTGGATCTTACATCCGCTGCACGTACTTCTCACTGCATTCGCTGTGATACCCTTTCAGCAGAAGAGCAGATTGGCCTTGCCCAGCGTCGAATTGACAGGTGTAACGCCAGTATAAAAGAGTGTCGTGATCGCCAGTCTAACCACAGGCCCAGTTCAGAGCAATGGAAGTCGCTCCAGGAGACCATCAACTCCAGGGAGGAAGAAATTGTTCAGGAGCGGCAGTACATTAATTTGCTTGATGACTCCAGCAGTTCTGCTACTGAGGCTTCTGTTGTTCAACGGCAAACACCTGTACCACCCGGCAATACGTCTGAGTATGTGCCTATTCATCAGCTAGAGCAGTCCGTGCGGCAGTGGGTTTTTTCTCCTGGCTACCCGGATGGGGGCTTAGAGGAGATTAAGGCGAAGACATTACAGGGCAAGCGGCTCCTCAAGTCGCTAGGTGCAGCTATAGGGGTTCCACATCGAATGGCAGATTTGCGGCAGGCTTGCCATAACGTGCTATCGCAGTTGGATCATCAGGCTCAGCAGTCTTTTCAAGCGGTGGACACATCGGAATCAGGTCAGTTACCGGCTGCGCCAGAGTCTGACATTTCCCCCACGCCAACAGCTAAATTGCTTGAGGAGTTAAGCCCGGAAGAAGAATCTGAACGCCACCGGCTGGAGCTGAAGGTGGAACGGGCCTTCTATGAGGCGGGTGCAGCACTGCGAGAACTGCGTGATAAGCGGCTGTATCGTGGTACCCATAGGA
>CAXUIV010000227.1:0-7340 GCA_964250875.1 uncultured bacterium | reverse complement strand
TAGAGGTGGTAAATATGACCAAGCAGTTTGGGACGATGACTGCACTTGACAACGTTTCAATGACGCTGAAGCCAGGAACTTTTCATGCTCTGCTCGGTGAAAACGGAGCTGGCAAAAGCACGTTGGTCAAATGCGTTATGGGTTTTTACCATCCCACATCAGGTGAAGTATTAATAAACAAGCAGGTCTGCCCAATCGCCGGTCCTCGTGATGCTCACAAGTACGGCATTGGCATGGTTTACCAGCACTTTACCTCAGTGCCAGCTATGACCGTTGCCGAGAATTTAGTACTGTCTCGCTTCGACAGCCCCAACTTAATCGACTGGAAAGCTGAGTCCGATCAGCTCGGTGCATTTATGCAAACGGCTCCATTCCAGATTCCCCTGGATATCCCCATTGCTCAATTAGCTGCCGGACAGAAGCAGAAATTAGAGATCCTTAAGCAGCTCTATCTCAAGAGTCGGGTTTTAATTTTAGATGAACCGACTTCAGTACTAACTCCCGCTGAAGCTGACGAAGTTTTAGGGTTAATTCGGCAGGAAGTTACTTTAGGAAAGTTGAGTGTATTAATAATTAGCCATAAGTTCCGTGAAGTCATGGCCTTTGCCGATGAGATCACCGTGCTGCGTAAGGGAAAATTAGCCGGTCACGGTTTGGTGAAAGATCTCACGGTATCAGATATGGCTGAGATGATGATGGGTGAAAGACGTGAGTCTAGTCAGGTGGAAAAGACTGCCCCCTCCTCCCTAGTTCCTGTTTTGGAAGTAAAAAACGTTCATGCTAACAAAGACAATGGACTAGAAGCAGTTACAGGCGTCAACCTAACAGTTCACGCTGGAGAAATTGTTGGCATTGCCGGGATTTCTGGTAATGGTCAACGGGAATTAGTAGAGGTACTGGCAGGTCAGCGTCCGGCAACTGCTGGACAGGTGTGGATCAATGGCGAAATTTACAGGGCAACGCGGACTGAAATGTTCCAGCACCGAGTCTTCTCACTACCAGAAGAACCGCTACGCAATGCCTGTGTACCGAATATGAGTGTGGCGGAAAATCTGGCTTTGAGAACGTTTGATCGTCCTCCTCAAGCGAAAGGTGGCTTGTTGCTTCTTTTCAAGGCAATTCGTCAGGCAGCCCAAGGCTTGATTAAAACCTTCTCAATTAAAACGCCTTCGGCAGATACACCTATAGGCAACCTCTCTGGCGGGAATGTGCAGCGCACAGTGCTAGCGCGGGAGCTTTCCTCTGATCGTATTAACCTACTGATTGCCGCCAATCCCTGCTTTGGACTCGATTTTGCCGCTGTGGAGTACATTCACGGTCAGATTCTAGAGGCTCGAAATCGAGGGGTTGCAGTGCTGCTAGTCAGCGAAGATCTAGACGAACTCCTGAAACTATCTGACCGCATTCTCGTAATCAGTGGCGGTAAGTTTACGTATGAGAGTGCAATCAGTAGCGCTGACTTCGCCACCATTGGTCAAAGTATGGCAGGACACTAGACTTGCAAAAGTGACGTTGCAATAATGGGATGAAAATCTCTTGCATTAGCGCTAGCGAAGCCGGAGGCGTTAGGCGCAAAGACGCAAAGGTACAAGAAATGACTCGTACTCCAATCAAGTAACGCCCTTCGTGTTCTTCTTTGCGTCTTTGCGTCTTTGCGAGAGAAAAAAATATTTATGTCAGGATGCTATGGTTTCAATCTCTGCTCAACCCTATGACTACGAACTACCCGTCTCTGGTACGGTGGCGCTGCTCATTATTGATATGCAGCGAGATTTTTTAGAGCCGGGGGGTTTTGGACATGCTTTAGGTAATGATGTCAGCCGCCTGCGGGTGATCGTCCCAACCGTGAGGCAGTTACTAGAGGCATTCCGTGCCCACCATCTGCCAATCTTCCAAACCGTTGAAGGTCATCAACCTGACCTGTCTGACTGTCCACCATCGAAGCGAAGACGGGGGCGAGGGTCGTTGACAATTGGTGATACGGGACCGATGGGACGGATCTTAATTCTAGGTGAACCTGGAAACGCAATTATCCCAGAGTTAGCACCCTTTCCTACAGAGGTAGTGCTGCCAAAGGCAGGCAAAGGAGCTTTCTGTCACACTAACCTGGAGTCACTACTGTGCGACCAGGGAATAACTCACCTGATCATCACTGGAGTAACGACTGAAGTCTGCGTGCAGACGACGATGCGAGAAGCCAACGACCGAGGTTATGAGTGCCTGTTAGTAGAGGATGCCACGGCAAGCTACTTTCCAGAATTTAAACAATCTACCCTAGAAATGGTCCGCGCCCAAGGTGGCATTGTTGGCTGGACAGCACCTGCAACAAACGTTCTCCAGGCTTTGGAAAAGTGGGCTGAGCTTGCAGAAAGAGTACCATAATTTCCCCATCACCCCATCACCCCCTTAAATTCGAGCCTATGCTAACCTAGAAAACAAGAATTGAGTCGGTTGTAGTGTTTGTGTTTAGCATTGATGGGCTTTTTGCTTCTGGTCTTGACAGACTCCTCTCCGAAATCTCAAATTCTACACCCATGATTGGTTTTGGAGACAATCTATGTCGATTTATGTAGGTAACTTGGCCTACCAAGTTACGCAAGAGGATCTGAGTGAGGTTTTTGCTGAATATGGTACTGTGAAGCGAGTTCAGTTGCCCACTGATCGTGAAACAGGCCGCATGCGAGGTTTTGGATTTGTCGAAATGGATACAGATGCTGAGGAAGACGCTGCGATTGAAGCTCTTGACGGGGCTGAGTGGATGGGCCGTACTCTAAAAGTCAACAAAGCCAAGCCCAAGGAAGATAGAGGCGGTGCTTCAGGTGGTGGTCGAAGAAACAGCAGCTTTTCTCGTCGCTACTAAAAGGGATCTCTATTCAGCACTGTATCAAATTATACAGAAGTTGGATTGAAGTCGTAGTACAGCACTTATTTCTGCTTGCTACAAGAGTGTAAGTCGTCAGCTGAAGTAAAATCAGCCTCACTTACAAGACTTAATATCTGCTAGCTCAAGCAGCGGTGCTTGGGCTTTTTTGTGATGATGGTTATGTAACTCCCTAATAGCAATAGATTAGACTGGTTGGTACTTTGCCTGTGAAGTCTAACGATGTCCATCTCTCCCACTGACTCAGCGATCGCCTCACCCAACACATTTGACGTTGCGCTGCCTCCAACTCAAGCCGAGTTGCCCTATAGTGACGGAGAACCGATGGAAACGCAGCGTCATAAAGTTCAACTTGACCTTCTGATAGATAGTCTGCTGCCGTGGTTGGAGGCGCGAGACGATGGCTATGTGGGCGGCAATATGTTTATCTGAAGGATTGACTTATAGATAGTATTGTTGAGTTGGCAAAATAACTTCTAGTCGAGACCAGCGTTCACGCATTACCCCGGCGAGTGCCCGTAATCCCCACTCTTCGCAGCGACGATGACCGACACTGATAACACCGATGCCTGTTTCAAGTACAGCGGCTTGAGCTGGCTGCCTCAATTGCCCCGTGATGTATAAATCTGCACATTGCATTGCTGCCTCACGGACTAAAGTATCAGTCATTGCCCCAACGACAGCCACTCGCGAGACTTCACTGTTTCCCGCACGCGCCGCGTCCTGTCCGCCGAAAACCTCATTTAAATGAGTACGGTAGTTCTCGAAACTCTGGGTATAAATCTTTCCGAGCATCCCAATTGGTCGCCCTTCTTTCTCCCCTAGCACCGAGATATCGGACATCCCAAGGACTTCAGCTAGCCTTGAATTGAAGCCCAGCGTCAGGCGTTCATCAAAGGCGAGATGATATGCCACCACTCCCACATCGGGTGCCACTTGTGGCTCCAGCTTCCAAGGCCGATGCAAGAAGAGACCATCCAAGCGTTGGCGATCAGCCCATTGAGATAGCTGTGGCCATGGTTCCAGGGCTAGCCCAAATCGGTGGATGGGACGTGTAGATGGTCTATACACACCACTCACTTCATTGCTAAACCGATGGACGCGAAAGAAGCAGTCCAAAAATTGGGCAATTTCGTCGATTACCATGCCTCAGCCTCTACTCGTAACTCAAAAACACTGCTCTATATGAGTTAAAGGATCTGTGCATAGACTTTAGCAGGTTGGAGGTCATGGCGATGACCAATAATAACGAGCGTATCACTTTCGCTGAGAATTAATGCCTGGTTGGGGCGGGTGATAGTTGTACCGTCGGCCTTGCGTAGGGCGACAATGATGAAGGCACGTCTCCTGTCTACTTCAACCTCACCAACGGTTTTACCGACTAGGGGAGAGTTGGGTGAGATGACCAATTCGTCAATCTGAACATCAAGATGAGCCAGCAATTCGTTGAGGTGGTGGCTGTCAGCGTTCTGATGTTCCAGGAAGTCAAGGGTTGGCTGAGCAATCAGGTGCGCCAAATGCAGGGCACCGATGGCAGCAGGCAGGACAACATGGTTAGCACCAGCTAGCTGTAGCTTCTTCTCCGTTGTGGGAGACTCACCCCTCGCCATAATGACCAGTTGAGGATTCAGACCACGAGCAGTCAGGGTAATGAAAACGTTGATGGCATCATTGGGTAGAACCGTTGCTAACACCTTAGCCCGTTCGATGCCAGCTGCCTCCAGTATTGCCTCTTCAGTAGCATTGCCGTATTCAACTACGTATCCCAGTGATTTCGCCTGTGCCACGCGCTCAGTATTGTTATCGATCACGACAAATGGCTGTTCTGCTCTTACCATCTCCCGCGCTAGAATTTGCCCGATTCTGCCAAAACCGCAAATGATGACGTGTTGCTCTAGGGTTTCTAACTTGTGGATCATGCGCCTAGCGTCTAAAGCTCGATTGACTTCGCCTTCCATTACCATTTGGACAAACCCCCCTACCAGGTAGATTACCGAGGTGGTGCCACCGAGAATCATAAAAATGGTGAAAATTTTCAGGGCTGGAGAATCTAGTGGTTTGACTTCACCGTAGCCAACACCAAAAATCGTAATCACGACCATGTAGATCGAATCCAGCAGACTCCAACCAGATAAACTGTAGCCGATAACAGCGATCAGGCTAGTCGTGGCGAAAAATATTGTCCCAGTGAAGATACGTTGAAACGGTCCTTGCATGCGCGATTGCCCGTGTTGAACTGATCATAGTTTTAAGAGGATCTACCATTCACCTGAATGCATCTCCCAGATGGTGAAGAAATCAGTCCCTATTTAAACCCAAGTCAGAACTCGGCGTCTGTATAAATTATTTCATCCTCTTCGCAGAAATGCATTTCAACAGTAGCCCTTACGGACGCGACACTATTTGAGTTTTAGAGTGCTTTTATTTGTAGGCATAACTTTTTTGTTTAACTTGCTAGGGAGCTGACCAAGGCAGACGAGCATTCACCAAAAGGCGACCTTCCCTGCTAGGTTGGAGCTAGTTGAGTTGTTTTCCTCGAAGCGGTTAGCTGACATGGGTACACTGGTAGTGCCAAATCTTCAGGGTAAGCAGATGTGCTTTTGGTCAGCCTACCAAGCATTTTAGAGAAGTCGTTTATTTTTCAGCAATGACTCAAAGCTATTTATGTCATTTTCAGAGTGAAACGCTGCTAATGGCAAATAATGAAACCCTTGGCCTAAATAGAGAAAGTAATAGTTATTTGTCTTGATGACTTTTGTGAAAAGCTCGTACCTCAGCTTTAGTAAACTTCCATCTTGAAAATACATGATGAAGAAGTCACCGTCTGTCTCAGCGTACCGACTCAGAAGATTTAGATTATTCTGACGTTTGATTCTGGCAAAAAGAGGAAGAGAAACAAGCAATGCGGCTATTAAAAACCAACCAAAGGTCCAGAGGGGTATGTGATTAGATGATAAATCAGTAATTAAATTTAGGATGCCGTTAGCAACAAAAATAAGGATAACCCACTTTAGAGTTTTAAGAGTCTGCCTGACAACAATCTGGCGGAACTCTTTTTCTGTCGTATTAAACTCTTTTGTTTTGATACTCATGAAATTTATAAATTTTTCTACTTAGAGCGGAGGATTGATAAATTAACTACATCAAATCTCCGAGCAATTCCGGAATGCTGAACGGTAAACATCATTTTGCCTGCACTCGCTACCGTCTTCTGTGCCTACCAGCGCGATCGCCATACTTCAATCACGAGAAGATGAACCCGCATGCAACGTCTTATTGACCGTCCGGGAAGCGTACTTCTCGATCAGGACAGCACGCAGGGCAACAGTGTGTTTGTGAGGCGACTGAGACCAATCCAGTGTAAGTCTGTTACAGTCTCCCTTACTCAGTAGAAACGCGATGCCCATTATGCACTCGCGTTTCTACTGAGTGCTAACCTCATTTTATGGTGCGATCATACTGACTAGGGAATGAGTGCTTAACCTGAATGTTCTATCATCTGGTTTTCTACAAAGCGATGCAGAGAGGGACGTAAAATTAGTTCTCAACCTGGATTTTCACTCATCCGGGCTTTTTTTGAGGGTGTGCTTCGCGTTGCTAAGAGGCACATCTAACAATTGAAGGAGCTAAGGGGTGAGGGAGGTCAAAAGGCAGCGCCTCCTGAAAATTACTTATTGTGCGACGAGGCATCACCAGATATAACTGAGGGGGAGAAAAGTTAAAGAACTGACTGCTCGGTGTTGGCGATCGCTTTAGTCGTATTCCTTAGAGGGTGAATGCTATGTTTATCAACCTAATCGCAGACTACGGGACTGGCGATCCAGCTTTTACTGAAGTCACGCAGCGCTTGTTAGCAGCCTTGCCTGGATCGCAAATCTACCCGCTATCTGTGCCGCCGTTTAGCACTCTAGCGACTGGCTTCTGGATAGCCCAACTGAGTCTCAACCCTGGTCCCCAAGAGCGCTTAGTCTATCACAATTGCGCTCCCCGCCAAGATGACAAACAAGGACGACGAAACAACGAAGGTGAGGGTCTAACTTATGCCCTGCTATCCAACGGAGTCAAAGTGGTGGGAGTTAATGCTGGTTACACTCTATCTTTCATCAAGCATCATGCCAAAGTTTTGCATATGGTGAATGTCTCTCGCGGAGGGTCGCAATTCCGATCGCGTGATGTGTTCCCCAACGCCGCCGCCGCCATTGTCAACGGAGATCAAAGCCTCTTGGGAGAAGTTTTGCAGCCTGACCAGATTCCTGATGCACCTCAAGACCGGGTTGCCTGGACTGATGGCTACGGCAACATCAAAACGAGTATTCCAGCACATACTATCAATCTGCAACCAGAAACCAAAGTGGTCATCCGGGTCGGGGATGTTGTGAGTGATGCTGTGTACTCCGACGGCAGTTTCCGAGTATCAGAAGGCACACTGGCATTTGCACCGGGCAGTTCTGGGTGGCAA
>CAXUIV010000226.1:0-7340 GCA_964250875.1 uncultured bacterium | reverse complement strand
TTAACGCTTCTTGTACCGACGCGATTACAGCTGGGTCAGCTGCTACGTCAATACAGTCAGCGCCGACCAGCGTGTACGCTAAGGCTAAATTCCGAACTGCCGGGAGGTGTTGGAAGCTGGCTCCGCAAATTAACTTGAACCAGTGGCCTTCCCTCAGAGATCTCAAGGGATAATACAGATCAGTCACACCTCTATGCTAGTGTGCGACTCAGCGAGTTAGCACGTATAAGGTAAATTTTATTTCCGATCCGTTCTTTACCAGTTGTTGTCCATCAGCTCTCTTTGACTAGAAACTGATTCTTGCAGGTGCATATCTAGCAAGCATCTGAAGTAACAACGCTAAATCTAGTGCCTTACCTAGAAATCAAGATCGAATTTGTAAGCTAGGGCATCAAAGATTCTTAACATCAATTAAGACTTTGTGATGCAAGCAGCTCGCCTGCATCACAAAGAGGTACCGACCTATCTCCCTGCTCCTGCTTGTTGTCACTTGCTGCTAGTAAGGAGCAGTGTCTCTTGTAGAGGCATCCAACTGAAAACACGATCACCACCCCTTTCCAGAGCTACTTTCACTCGTGGCTCTAAACTGGGCAGCTTCACTAAATATTCAACTTCCTGATTAGAGAGGACATGTCCCTCAATAATCCACAACACTAGTCCCTTTGACTTTGTCGGTAGCTGCTCTAGATGCTGAGTCACAATAGGCGGCGCGTAGTAGACATCCCCAACCGCCGCACCCTGGCCAATATTTTTCTTCCCCAAGTGGGGAGGCCGGATGCCATGCACTCCAGTTAAATATGCGGATAAATCCCCCAACCCTCTTACTGTAACGTGCAGTGTAATATAGCCAGCAGTACGTAGTCTACGCTGGTAGCGGCCCTCGAAGCCGCCTTCGGGGGGTACATAAATGCCGAGAGAACCTGACTTTTCCAGGTCGCGTATCAGGTCTCTACCAGTAGTAATAAGTGCCATGTATTTTTTTCTTAATCTTAAGTGATCATTTTATGAGAAGAAGGCTAGTACACCATAATAATTTACGACAGGGTTTAGAAGAACCGGGTTTGTGTGATCAAACATGAGGCCCTTAAGTTGCCCTCTGTTCTAAGAGAGACCAGGATTTGTTTCTTCGACAGATTGCTGGTCCTCATCCTATGGCCAAGTAAAAGGTAAAAAGTTTATTTAGCCTGTTGCCAAATTCGTGGTTATAATCTAAATTATTAGATCGTGACCAAACATCACATCTGCTTGCTCTTATTTAGTCTTCGCAGCTGGTCTTGGCCTTATCGGCTCATGATTGCTCCTAGATGATGTAGGCTAGCTGTCTTTCGGTAAGAGTCTAGCTAAACGCGAAGCCAAAAACCAGGCTAAAGTGTGACGCCTAGACTGCGTGAGCAAAGCTTAACCGGCCAAAAAGGCAAAACCTTCCTCTTTACCCTTAGAGACGGGGCGTCACTCGTCCGAGTTTTAAGGGTTGGATACTGAGCGGATTACCGCTTAAGTCCTGTCAAATGGAAGATATGACAGAAAATCGGCAGTGAACCCAGTTCTAAGTATGGGGTTACATGGTCGCTTCGTTCTTAGGTTAAACTCGAACGAGTACCATAATATAATCCGCTTTGAGTTCAGGCCAACTGGTAGAGAGTTAATCATCTGACCTCCAGTATGCTTGCTGCTCACCTGGAAATTGCCTTTAGTTGTGTGGGTATCCATCGGGTCAAGTGTTGCTGGAGCAATCAGACCAAGTATTGCTAGAGCGACCAACTGGATGGTTTAGTTACCTGACATAGAATAGATGGGGTTATCGACAGTTTTGCGTCTTAAGGAGATTCTTAAGTAAGCCCGCTTAGGGAATCTCTTGATGGTTTTAGGGGTATTCTTCCTAAGCTATTAGGTAAGTGTATCTATATGTCTAGACGCGAGGAGATGTAAGTTAGCGCGGATTCACCACGTGGGCGTAATCCGGCTTGTTTGTAGCACCAATAGAGAGGACAGTTACTGTGGCTGTAGGTATCCTAGGCACCAAGCTGGGCATGACTCAAGTGTTTGATGAGGCAGGAAAAGCCATTCCAGTGACGGTTGTTCAGGCTGGGCCATGCACCGTTACTCAGATTAAAACAAAACAGACTGATGGCTATTCTGCTATTCAGGTCGGATATGGAGAAGTAAAACCCAAAGCACTTAATCGACCAGAACTGGGGCACCTCAAAAAGGCATCGACCTCAGAAGAAGAAGTGTTAGCGCTGCGTCACCTCCGCGAGTATCACTTGGACAACACAAGTGATTTCACTATGGGGCAGCAAATTAAGGCAGATATTTTTACTACAGGCCAAGTTGTGGATGTTGTAGGTACTAGTATCGGTCGTGGATTTGCTGGCTATCAAAAACGTCACAACTTTGGTCGGGGACCAATGTCCCACGGATCTAAGAATCATCGTGCGCCCGGATCCATTGGTGCTGGTACCACTCCAGGTCGCGTCTATCCCGGCAAACGGATGGCGGGTCGCTTGGGTGGGAAGCGAGTCACAATTCGTAAACTAACTGTGGTGCGGATAGACCCAGAACGCAACTTGATTCTTATTAAGGGAGCTGTTCCTGGAAAGCCAGGTGCCTTGCTGAGCATTGTACCTGCCAATCTAGTGGGTCGCGCTAAGTAAGGACAAAGTGTGGAGTATGAAGGATGTGAAGTGTAAACTCAGCCTTTGTTCCTCATCCTTTAATCTACTTAACACTTATTAAAAGGTAGAAGACGAGATGGTTGAGTGTGTAGTAAAGAACTGGCAAGGGGAAGAAGTCGGGCAGGCAACACTGGATCTACGAGTTGCCAGTGAGGGAAGTGCATCTCACGTTGTCCACCGCGCTCTTGTAAGACAAATGGCCAATGGGCGGCAGGGAACTGCTAGCACCAAGACGCGTGCCGAAGTCAGAGGCGGCGGTCGCAAACCTTGGCGGCAGAAAGGGACAGGTCGCGCCCGTGCTGGCTCGATTCGTTCACCACTGTGGCGTGGTGGCGGCGTCATCTTTGGTCCAAAGCCGAGAGACTATGAGATCAAGATGAATCGGAAAGAGCGGCGGTTAGCGTTACGTACAGCGCTATCTAGCCGTGCGGACGACATGATTGTAGTGGAAGACTTTGCAGAGCAAATGTCTCGGCCTAAAACGAAAGAATTGATGGCCGCGATCGCCCGTTGGGGAGTTGAACCAACAGCCAAAGCCCTTTTAATCCTGCCGGAGCGAACAGAAAACATCCAGTTGTCAGCTCGCAACGTTGCCAATCTCAAACTGATCTCGGCTATTCAACTGAATGTTTACGACCTGCTGAACGCCGATAAAGTTGTAGTTACAGCCGCCGCTCTAGAGAAAATCCAGGAGGTCTACAGTGATTAAATTTGACCCCCGCAAGCTTGCCGATTTGGTGCGACGTCCGATTGTAACTGAGAAAGCCACCCTGCTCATGGAGCAGAACAAGTATACCTTCGAAGTGATTCCTGAAGCCACGAAGCCAGAAATCAAAGCGGCAATCGAAGAGCTATTTCAGGTCAAGATTGTCAAGGTGAATACCCAGCGGCCTCCACGCAAACAGCGGCGAGTTGGCAAGTTTGTGGGTTACAAGTCCCAGTACAAGCGAGCCGTTGTCACCCTAGCCCCAGGGGACGAGGACAAGATCAGGCAGGTTCTGTTCCCGGAAGTCTAGTTAGTGGTTAGGGAAAAGAACTCAAAACTCCCCACAAGGGGGCATACCAAAAGGGCACACAGCAGCAAAACTCAAGACTCTAACTATTATGGGTACCCGCTCTTATAAACCATACACTCCCAGTACTCGCCAGTGTACTGTTGCTGATTTCGCTGAGGTCACTCGTAGTGAGCCGGAGAAGTCGCTAACGGAGTCAGTTCATCGGCCTAAAGGTAGAAATAATCGTGGTGTGATCACCAGTCGTCGTCGGGGCGGGGGTCACAAGCAGCTCTACCGGATTATTGACTTCAAACGCGACAAGCACAATATTCCAGCAAAGGTAATGGCGATTGAATACGACCCTAACCGCAACGCCCGTATCGCTCTGGTGTATTACCAAGACGGTGAAAAGCGGTACATTCTTCATCCAGCTGGGTTAACAGTAGGTAAAACGATCATTTCCGGCCCCGATTCTCCCATTGAGGACGGCAACGCTTTACCGCTAGGCAGCATTCCCTTGGGAACAACTGTTCACAGTGTGGAAATGACTCCAGGTCGAGGCGCTCAAGTTGTTCGAGCTGCTGGCGCTAGCGCCCAGGTGGTAGCGAAAGAAGGCCAATACGTCACCCTAAAGCTACCCTCAGGAGAAGTCCGGTTGATACGGCGTGAGTGCTACGCCACAATCGGCCAAGTCGGCAATGCTGACCATAGAAACCTCAGTGCCGGTAAAGCTGGTCGTAACCGCTGGAAAGGACGCCGACCAAAGGTTAGAGGTAGTGTGATGAACCCAGTTGATCATCCACACGGCGGTGGTGAGGGTAGAGCCCCGATTGGTAGACCAGGTCCAGTAACACCTTGGGGCAAGCCAACTTTGGGAGCGAAAACGCGCAAGCCTAAGAAAGCAAGCAGTTCCCTCATTGTGCGTCGTCGTCGTAAGACATCCAAGCGCAGTCGTGGCGGTCGGGAATCTTAGTAGTTTTGGGTTTTGAATTTTAAGTTTTGAGTTAAAGACTTTTACTTGACTCATAAATCATAATTCAAAACTCAAGACTAAATAACTGAACTCAAAACTCAAAACTTAAAACTCAGAATTCTCTAACTATGGGTCGTTCACTTAAAAAAGGGCCTTTCGTTGCTGATAGTTTGCTCAGCAAGATTGAAAAACTAAATGTTAGAGGCGAAAAGCAGGTCATTAAAACTTGGTCTAGAGCCTCGACGATTCTGCCCCAGATGATTGGTCATACAATCGCAGTACACAACGGACGTCAGCATGTGCCAGTTTTTTTGACTGAGCAAATGGTAGGACACAAGCTGGGTGAATTTGCTCCTACCCGTACCTTCAGGGGTCACGCTAAGAGTGACAAAAAGGCAGGGAGATAATTTATGGCAGCTAGTACCACTGAAGTTAAGGCGATCGCCCGTTACATTCGCATGTCCCCCTTTAAGGTTCGCCGTGTCCTTGACCAAATCCGAGGCCGGTCTTACCGAGAGGCGCTGATTGTCCTGGAGTTCATGCCCTACCGAGCTTGCAATCCAGTCTTAAAATTGCTGCGCTCTGCTGTAGCTAACGCTGAACATAATGCAGGGTTAGACCCAGCTAGCCTGATCGTCTCTCAAGCCTTTGCCGACCAAGGGCCAGTGTTAAAACGTTTCCAGCCCAGGGCCCAGGGTCGAGCCTACCAGATTCGGAAGCCAACGTGTCACATCACTGTAGCTGTTGCTCCTGGAGCGGCAGATGAATGATTGAGAGGTTCAGAGTTCGGAGTTCGGAGTTCGGAGTTGTTAATAACTCCGCACCCCATACCCCGCACCCCCTAACTATTTATTGCACGCTTAGAGGACTCACTTGTGGGACAGAAAATTCATCCAATTGGTTTTCGATTGGGTATTACTCAAGAGCATCAATCCCGATGGTTTGCGCCACCGGACCGCTATCCCGAACTTTTAAAGGAAGATTTCAAGCTCCGTCGCTATATAGAGGAAAAGCTCGGTCGGCTTGCTAGCAACAACGCTGGAATATCTGAAGTGAGGATTGAGCGCAAAGCCGATCAAATAGATTTGGAAGTGCGCACAGCTCGACCAGGCGTCGTAGTGGGACGGGGTGGCGCTGGTATCGAATCATTGAGAACTGGACTCCAGGAACTACTTGGCGGTCATCGTCAAATCCGCATTAACGTCGTAGAGGTTCCTCGGGTCGATGCCGATGCTTACCTGATTGCTGAGTATATTGCTCAACAGCTGGAGCGTCGCGTCTCTTTCCGGAGAGTCGTGCGCCAAGCTATTCAGCGAGCCCAGCGGGCCGGTGTCCAGGGCATCAAAATCCAGGTAGGTGGTCGGCTCAACGGAGCAGAAATTGCCCGGACAGAATCGACTCGTGAGGGAAAGGTCCCTTTACATACCCTACGGGCTGACATTGATTACGCTTACTGTACTGCTCAGACGATCTACGGCATCCTCGGTGTCAAGGTTTGGGTGTTCAAGGGAGAAATTATTCCCGGACAAGAAGAAGTTCAGCCTGCGTCAGCGGCGGCTCAACCAAAGCGACGTCAACAACAACAGCGCCGACGCCAGCAGTTTGAAGATAGATCAAATGAGGGGTAAAGGGAGTTCGGAGTTCGGAGTTCGGAGTTCAGAGTTTAGGAAAGTCTTACGTCACCCTACTCAGGCTCATCGTTCATTACCTGTAATCTAGCCATGTTAAGTCCCAGAAGAACTAAATTTCGTAAGCAACAGCGTGGACGGATGGAAGGTTTGGCCACGCGAGGTAGCACGCTCAACTTTGGCGAGTTTGGTCTCCAAGCTCTAGAGCCAGTTTGGATGACCGCCCGTCAAATTGAGGCTAGTCGTCGGGCTATGACCCGCTACATTCGTCGGGGTGGCAAAATCTGGATTCGAATTTTCCCAGACAAACCTGTGACTATGCGACCAGCTGAAACTCGGATGGGTTCTGGTAAAGGATCCCCGGAGTTTTGGGTAGCTGTAGTAAAGCCAGGGCGAATTCTATTTGAAATCGGTGGTGTGCCCGAAGTGACTGCTCGTGAGGCCATGCGCTTAGCTTCGCACAAACTACCAATCAAAACCAAGTTCATTATGCGTGAGGAGCAGGTGTAGATTATGGCTCTTCCTAAAATCGAGGACGCCAGAAATTTGAGTGATCAAGAGCTGGACGAGCAAATTCTGGCGATTAAAAAGCAACTCTTCCAACTGCGGCTGCAAAAAGCAACCAGGCAGCTAGAAAAGCCGCACCAGTTTAAGCATGCTAAACATCGATTGGCTCAACTGCTGACGGTCGAACATGAGCGCAAACGGGCCATGGCAGCAGAAGTTTCTGAGACCGTTGCTCCAGAGGAATAAGCAATTATGGCAGTCAAAAAACGAGTCGGCTTGGTCGTGAGCGACAAAATGGATAAAACCGTAGTGGTAGCAATTGAAAACCGCTCCCCACATCCGAAATACGGCAAAATCGTCATCAAAACTCAACGGTACAAGGTTCATGATGAGGAAAATAAGTGCCAGGTGGGCGATCGCGTCCGGATTCAGGAAACGAGACCTCTGAGTCGGACCAAGCACTGGATTGTTACCGAGATCATTACGTAGTGCCACCACTATCTAGACCCTAGGGAGACCAATTGTGATTCAACCCCAGTCTTACCTCAACGTCGCGGACAAT
>CAXUIV010000225.1:1374-7343 GCA_964250875.1 uncultured bacterium | reverse complement strand
CATGAATATAGAGTTTTGATCTGTGACACTCGCATATATCTCCCTTTCGCCTTTCGCCTTTCGCCTTTCGCCCTTCGCCCTCTTGCTCAGATACCAATTGCTGCGGTAAACCCCAAGTCATTGCCTTTGCCAGCATGAACCAAAGCTAACTTTTTGTAACGTTGGGCATGTTCGATTAGCTCTGCCACCTCGGCTTCAGAAACTTCACGCACCCACTTGGCAGGTACCCCAACAACAAGCGATCGCGGTGGTACATCTTTATTGACGACTGCTCCAGCACCAACAATGCTGCCGGTTCCCACCCTGACGCCATCTAGCACTACGGCCCCAATTCCAATCAGGCTGGCTCGCTCAATGTAGGCTGAATGCACTACGGCACGATGGCCCACAGTGACGTGGTCCGCCAAGATCGTGGGTTGACCAGGATCTCCGTGTAGGATTGCTCCATCCTGAATATTGGTACAGGCTCCGATCTCAATCCGCTCAACGTCGCCTCGTACAACTGCCCCATACCAGATGCTAACCCCTGTTGCTAGCTTTACCCAGCCGATTACTGTCGCATTTGTCGCAACAAATGCGGCTGGAGAGAGGTCGGGAACAGGCCAGTAGGAAGTGGAAGACACGGTAGAATCGGATAGAGTACCCAGGAAAACGGTTGATCCAATTACCTAGAATTGGTGAACCCTTGAAGTGGCTGTTGTCTTGCAGGATATCATGGTCTAAGACCCTTTTAGTAGAGTGACTGTGCAGCCTAAAAGCCCATCAGCTTCACGTAAACTGGAGTATCAAAATCAAACCACTGGAGCTGGTGCTAGAAAAACATGCTGGTCCGCACTTCATGATGAATCAAGGCTTGCAGTATCCAATTTTTGGGCCAGAGATTCAGTGCCCCCATTGTCGCCAGACAATTCCGGCCCTGACTTTAACAGATACATATCTGTGTACGCGCCATGGTGCATTCGAAGCTGACCCCAAGACTGAAGAACTAATCCATCTCCAGTCAGGTCGTCACTGGCGACGCTGGAATAACGAATGGTACCGGCAACACAATCACCCGGATGGAATTCGCTTTGAAATTCACGAAGCCCTAGACCGTCTGTATACGCAGGGCTACCGTGCCACACGGGTTATTATTGCCAAACGCTATCAGGAGTTGATTAGCGGGTATTTAGAACGCAGTACACCCTGGCGAGGACAGTCGGAGCAGTCTCGACCGCGACTATATGGTTTGCCTGTAGAGTTCAGCCCTGACTCCGAAGCTGAACCGCGTTGGGAAGTTATTAACTTTGACTTGGAAAAAGAGCCAGGAGTCCCCGTGCGCTATCCCTACTTCCGCCTGTTTGAATAGAGTTTTGAGTATTGAATTGAACTCAAAACTCAAAACTCCCCACAAGGGGGCATACCCAAAGGGCACACAGCAGCAAAACTCAAAACTCCTAAAATGCACCACGCCTCAATTCGTACAGCCAATATTCACCGAGCGATCGCTTTCTACGAACAGTTAGGGTTCGTCGTTTCTGAACGCTTTACCACTGGCTATACCCTAGCCTGCTGGATGGAAGGATTGGGTGGACGAATTGAACTGCTCCAAATTCCCCAGCCACATCCTGCTGCCGATGCCTTTGGAGATGAGCATTATGTCGGGTACTACCATCTGTCGTTCGATCTGACGAACCTAACGCCAGAATTGCCCGGATGGTTGGCAGATCTAAAAGACCGCTTTGCCGGGGCGCTTCGCGCTCAGCCAGACCAATACCAGCCCCTGAAAATACTTTTGGAGCCGACCCAGCAGCAGATCGGCGATCGCGTTTATGAAGTTGCCTTTATCGCCGATGCTGACGGCCTACCCCTAGAATTCATTCGCGTTTTAGAGAAGCACTAGTAGTCTGTCACATTTTTATGGCCTGTAGAGACGTTACATGCAACGTCTCTACATAGGAAATGTTAGAGATGTAGAGACGGTCTACAATGAAAGGCTCACAAATTGCTTTTAAGCAAAGGACATGTTTATCTTTACAGTACGCCGATATCGTATGCCGCTTCTACTATTCAGTATTTGCTTAAGTGCAGTACTGTTATTCACTGGCTCCCTGGCTACGCCTAAACCAGCTGTTGCTGAGACCCAGACCTCAACACCGCCAGCAGTCGTTCCAAAGGCACTCTCCACAACGGAGGGTGTGCGCAAGACGGTGCTGGAAAACGGGCTGACCGTCCTTACTAAGGAAGTAAATACTGCGCCAGTGGTGACTGTGCAGGTGTGGTACCGGGTGGGTTCGCGCAACGAAGCTCCGGGAGTAAATGGCATTGCTCACCAGTTAGAACACATGATGTTCAAGGGCACCTCTGACCGCCCAATTCAGTTTGGTCGCCTGTTTGGTGCCTTGGGGAGTGATTCCAATGCCTTTACCAGCTATGACGAAACTGCATACTTCGGCACTGTGGAGCGAAACAAGCTGAAAGCGCTGCTGGCTTTAGAAGCCGATCGGATGGAGAACGCGGTGATCGGGGAAAAGCAGCTAGCGAGTGAAAAGCGCGTCGTCATTTCTGAGTTGCAGGGTTATGAGAACAATCCCGGCTACCGTCTCAGTCGTGCAGTGATGCGAGCAGCGTTTCCTGATCATGCTTATGGTTTGCCAGTGGGGGGTACCAAGGCTGATGTTGAAAAGTTTACACCTGAACGAGTACAGGAGTACTACCGCACCTACTACAGTCCTGATAACGCGACTTTGGTGATTGTCGGAGATATTCAAACAGAACCAACGCTTTTAGCAGTTAAAGAGAGCTTTGGTAAGTTATTAAAGCGGCAGTCGTCCGTCAGCCGCTCGTCCTCACAACAAACAACAAATAACAGACAACAAACAAATCCAATCGTTCTGAGACAGGCTGGAGGTGCATCGCTGCTAGAAGCAGTGTATCCGTTGCCAGATGTCAATCATCCAGATGTTCCATCCCTGGATACGATGGATGCCATCTTGACAGCAGGGCGAAATTCTCGACTCTACCAGGCACTAGTAGAGTCAGGTTTGGCGAGTGATGCTGGCGGTGGTACAACGAATCTGATTGCAGGTGGTTGGTACACGCTGTCTGCAACGGCAGCCCCAGGGCAAGAACTGGCAAAGATTGATACGGTCATGCAGCAGGCGATCGCCACTCTCCGAGATAAAGGCGTGACGGTGGAGGAGTTGAAGCGAGCCAAAGCAGAACTGCGAACTAGCATCATCCTCGGCAACCGCAACATTAGCGATCAGGCGATGCAGCTGGGTAACAACCAAACAACTGCTGGCGACTATCGATACCTAGACCGCTACTTGGCGGCGCTTGACAGAGTGAGTGCGGCAGATGTGCAGCGGGTTGCGAACACTTATCTCGCGTCTAACTTCCGCACGGTCGGATTATTTGAGCCGACTCAAATAAAAGGTCAGACTGGATCTGGAACAGGTGGCTCAACCCAAACCGTTGAGCATTTCAATCTTGGGCCACCAGTAGACCCAGCTGAAGTCGCGAAGTACCTACCGCCTGTAGACCCTCAACCAGCCGCCGCACGTTCGCTACCACAGCAATTCACGCTCAGTAATGGCCTTAAGGTCTTGCTCTTAGCCGACTCCAGCACTCCGACTGTGACGTTGAGTGGATTCATCCGAGCCGGTACGGAGTTTGACCGAGAAAGTAAGGCAGGACTGGCAGCGATAACGGCAGCAAATTTGACTAACGGTACCAAGGATAAGGATGCCTTAGCGATCGCTAAAGTCTTAGAAGATCGCGGCGCAAGTCTGGGCTTTGGAGCCAGCCGTGAGGGAGTGGACATTCAAGGAAATAGCCTAGCGCCAGACTTACCCGTCCTGATCCAGACGTTGGCAGATGAGGTGCAGAATGCAGCCTTTCCTGCTAATGAACTCGAACTGAGCCGACAACGTGCCTTAATTGGGCTAAAACAAGATTTAGATACCCCGTCTGGAATTGCACAACGGACATTTCAACAAACGGTTTACCCAAAGCCTCATCCCTTTCATGCCTTCCCCACGCTGGAAACTTTGAAGGCGATTAGCCGTGAAGATGTGGTCCGGTTCTACCAAGAACATTACCGTCCAGATCTGACGATACTGACATTGCTAGGAAACTTTGACCCAGAGTCAGCGCGATCGCTGCTAGAAACCCAACTCAGTAGCTGGAAAGCTAGCGGCAAACCACCAACGGTTGTTTACCCTTCAGTGTCGCTGCCGCCAGCGGTTGTTCGCCTCAACCCAGTCCTTCCCGGTAAGACCCAGTCAGTTACCTTTATGGGCTACAGAGGCATTGACCGCAAAGACCCTCGTTATTATGCAGCCGTGGTGCTAAACCAGATTGTGGGCGGTGATACCCTAGCAAGTCGGTTGGGCACTGAAATTCGCGATCGCCAGGGTTTAACCTACGGCATCTACAGCTACTTTCAGGCTGGGATTCACCCTGGGCCATTCCTGATTCAGATGCAGACTGCTCCAGAAGATGCCCAACGAGCGATCGCTAGCGCTCGGACTCTACTACAGCAAGTTCATCAGCAGGGGGTGACTGAAACTGAGGTGCAGAGTGCCAAACGCTCTCTCACTAGCAGTTACAACGTCTCCTTGGCTAACCCCGATGATTTAGCCGGTAGCATTCTAAGTGATGAGATTTACGGCTTGGGCGAAGAGGAACTGCGTGCCTTTCCCCAGAAAATCCAGGCAGTGACTCTAGCCCAAGTCAATGAAGCGGCGAAACAGTTGCTTCAACCAGACAATTTGGTTGTCGTAACGGCAGGGCCAGAGTTAACGGTGCAAGGTAAGAAGTAAGTCGTTACAAGTTTAGAATGATGATAGGACTACGTCACGCAAGCAAAGCATAACCCTTGTGATCCGTCAAAATTCGGCTGATGGGTCCACTGTAGAGACGTTACATGTAACGTCTCTACATCTGTCAATATCTCATTGACAGACTGCTGTAAGACAACGCAACCTCGACATCAGGGGGAGTGAAGAGGATGTGCCGGTTCTACTGCCCCCTCAGCCCCCCAACCCTCTCCGCCTCTCAGCCCTAAATTCCTGTTGTATCACGCTTAATCCGTCTCATCCATGAACATTTTTAGCAATCTACTTCCTCAATTGGCTCAACCTTCCCGTTCTAAGAAACAACGTAGAGGAATTGAGATCAAGTCGCCGCGTGAGGTTGAAATTATGCGGCAGTCATCGAGGATTGTAGCAACCGTACTCAAAGAGATTTCAGAGCTGGTACAACCGGGAATGACAACCGCTGACTTAGATGCTCATGCCGAGAAGCGCATCCGCGAAATGGGAGCAACTCCTAGTTTTAAAGGCTATCACGGCTTTCCAGCTTCCATCTGCTCCAGCATTAACAATGAAATTGTGCATGGTATTCCCAGCCCGAAGAAAGTCATTCGAGCGGGAGATGTTTTGAAAGTAGATACTGGTGCTTATCAGCAGGGTTTTCATGGAGATTCCTGCATTACCATCCCTGTGGGTGAAGTCAGCCCAGAAGCCGCCAAGCTGATTCGAGTGGCAGAAGAAGCTCTCTACAAAGGAATTTTTCAAGTTAAAGCGGGAAATTGTCTGCTTGACATTGCCGGTGCGATTCAAGACTACGTCGAAGCCAATGGCTTCAGCGTAGTAGAAGACTTTACTGGTCATGGCGTTGGCCGCAACCTACACGAAGAACCGTCGGTTTTCAACTTCCGTACCCACGAAATGCCAAACGTCAAACTTCGCGCCGGTATGACACTGGCAATTGAGCCAATTCTAAATGCTGGGTCGAGATTCTCGCGTACCTTGGCCGATCGCTGGACAGCCGTGACGGTGGATAATGCTCTGTCAGCGCAGTTTGAGCATACCGTGCTGGTGACAGATAACGGCTATGAAATTCTGACTGATCGCTCCAAAGTTTGAGAAGAATGCTCGAAGTGGCCTCTTGGTCGGGCCATGTCCTACCACTGGCGTGGGTTC
>CAXUIV010000225.1:0-1274 GCA_964250875.1 uncultured bacterium | reverse complement strand
GCCAAATAAAAAGGAGAGCCATCTAAGTGACTCTCCTCGTTAATCAGGGTGCATCTACTACGCACAATAATAGCTTTTAGGGATGGGGGGTGTCACCCACTGTTTGGTAAGTGTTCAAAAAGATTTGGGACTGTCGGAGCATGCTCAGTGACGATCGCAGACTCTTGATTCAGCTTTACCATTTCTAAACAGTCATTGCTGAACTAAAGAGACATCCTAAAGGTACGCCATTCAGCAGCAGGGTATGCCTCTTGGCTGAACTCTTGAGATCCATCAGCGTGCATACTCCAATCCGCTCTGTTGTTCGTTAAACCTTTGCTGCTGATGAGTTAGACACATGCATCTACCTTAGCTACCGCTCCATTCCGGGGCGGTTTTTGCTTGTTTTCCAGTGGCAAGGAAGTATATCTCCTCAACCTTGCTTATCCCTCACCAAAGTTGTAGTATAGTACATGTGTACTATGAAAGTTGGAAACAACTTTGTTAGGGCAGACAGCACAACCCTGTAATGCAGACATATCCATCACACCCATAAGCCTTATAGAAAAAATTTCAGAATCATGTTGACAGCAACCCGACCAAGCAAAACCGTACCTCTTAGCAGCGACGACAAGGCAAAGATCGCGGCTGTACTATCTTGGGACCTGTGCAAGCCAGTTAACCCTAGAGAAGTCGAGTCTATTCAAGTTAACGGGGAGTGGGTAGCAGTGAGCCTGACGCTTCATCGAGCAGTGCCCATTCATCGTGAAGTTTTCCGTGCAATTCTAGAGCAGCAAAAGGGACATTAAAGGAGCTGTACCATTAATGCCCTTGTCTAAAAGGTTGCAAACTGTTGATGCCCACATTACTGACATTAGTAACTTATGGCGTAGGTCTAATCTCCTTTGCCATCTCACGGTAGTCATCGGGGTTGCCAGTCGGTCCTGTCTCTAATTTTGTCTCCTCTGGTTCAGGTAGCTCAAACTGAGATGCAGTTGCCTCTTCAGCTGCTTTAGCTCCGGCTCCCGTGCGATCAACATCACTAACGCTGTACTGTTTTGAGGCTTCGTAGTCTGCATCAACATCCACGTCTGCTGCTTTCTCTTGACCACCGGCAATATTATCGGCTGCTAGCTGTGCGTCTTGGGTTGTTGCTTGCGTTGGATCTGTTACTTCTTCAGGCATAGGTAACTCCTATCATGTTTTATTAATGCCGAGATTTTACCAAAGTGATACCCCGATTGCATAACCTCATTGAGATAGATTTTCTACCTCTCTCTCTTGGAGGGCGACTT
>CAXUIV010000224.1:0-7358 GCA_964250875.1 uncultured bacterium | reverse complement strand
CTTTGAAGGACTTCTTGTCTGTTGGAAGCAACAATTTTGCCACTAGAATCTGTCAGATAAAATTCTCGCTGCCGCACGTCTTGGTTTCCCAACACTCCGGTGATAACACTCATAGGAAGGCGTGTGCGGACTATGCTAGTTACTTTGTCAGTAACATCATCTTTGATTGAGCCATAAACATAAACACTCAGAAGTCCAGTAGCCGGAGATATCTGTGGCTCACTGATAAGTGGGCGATTTGTTCTCAGTACCGCTTGAACATAGTCTCGATCGAACGTATTAGCTACGACTCGCCCCGTTTTGAGCAGCACATTGCCATTAAGATCGAATACAGCAATGCCGTCATATATTTGAGTAGACTTTACCCATACATCTAAGGCTGCTTCTTTGCTATGGAGAGGGATTAGATCCCGCACCTTAGGGTTGCTCAAGAACTTGTAGCTAGCAAGTTCTTGAATGTCAGAATAGCGCCCTTGAAGGAATTGATTTAGCTTATCTTCTAAATTAGTAGCATCAGTTTGTTCAGCTTGGAAAATTTGCTGCTCGATTCCCTGGTTAGCCGCAAAATAGGCAGTTGAACCAACTAATAACACCGGAAGCGTACTGATCGCGAGTGCCAGTGTCGTTGCTTTAGTCCGTAGACTTGACAAAAACCACCAGCTTGAACGCTCTCTTTTAAGTGGGGCTTTTTGAGCTAAAAACTCAGGATCTATTTCTAGCTGAGACGGCTGAACAACTTCCTCTTGAGAGGAAGGTAAAGCAGAATAGTTGAGCGTAGAATCTGCACTCTCAACTTGAAAAGTTGTGAGGACTGAGCTGCTGCTGTTAGGAGCATCATGAGAATAATTGCGAGGAGTCTGAGTCATAAAATAAACCCTTTCATTAATAGGAAACCGATCTTGAGTCGATTGGAATAGGTATCACTTCTCTACGGCTTAGGCATTGCCGCAAAAATGGCGTTCTCACGGAGGACGATCAAAATCTCCCCGTTAGATTTCAACCAGTATCCATTTAGAAATGGTGCTAGCTCAGAATTCACAGTGGATGACGGCGGGGCTTGAATTAGGTCTGGAGAAGACTCAATATCTTCTACTCGATTGACAACAAGCCCTAACATCTGACGCTTAACGGTATTTGTTTGGGGGGAATGAGCCTGTAGGACAACTGCTGTATGAACTGAAGCCGCGATCGCCTGTTGGTGCCAAGGAGTGAGGCCCATGAGATGACCCAAATCTACCATCCATAAAATTTCACCCCGCCAGTTGTACACACCCATCACCCAAGCAGGCATATTAAAAATAGGCACAATTTGGCCGTAGGGAATTTTTAGCACTCCAGTCAGTGCCTTAACCGGCAACAGAGCGTTTGTATCAGGTACAAGATAAAACCGCAGAAACTGTTGCGCACTCGGTGATGATGGAGATGCATCTTGGTGCGCCTGCACAGCTAGAGCTGATAGAGGATGTGAGATTGGGAGTGATAAAGAGTCAGCCATTGATTTCTTCTGAAGGCTTAGCTTTTAATGAGCTGGTTAACAGTGAGCATGAGCTTTTCCTGATCGACAGGCTTAGATAGATAAGCGTCTGCTCCCTGCTTCAAACCCCAAAATTTATCTATATCTGTTCCTTTCGTTGAGCAGAGTACGATGGGGATTTTGTTTGTTCCAACAGCAGCCTTGAGATCCCGACAGATCTCGAACCCACTGCGGTCTGGTAGAACAACATCTAAAATAATGACGTCAAGCTGATGACTGCCGATTTTTTCAATGGCTTCTTCTGCACTGCCAGCAGTCAACACATTAAGACCTCCTTGCTGGAGACAGGTGGTAAGAATGTGTTTGTCAGTTAAGCAATCTTCAACAACTAGAGCGGTACTCATGAAATTTGCCTTATAAATAATGGTTGTTTGTTGTTTATTGTTTATTGTTTGTTGGTTGTTGTTTGTATGCCATCAATAACTAACAAACAGCAACCAATAACTAACAACTAATCGTATTTGGTGTTAGACAGTTACGTATCGCACCTAACACCGTCTCAGCATCGATAGGTTTACTGATGAAATCTGAAGCCCCGGCAAGCTTTGCCCTTGCTTGATCGAAGACGCCGTCGTTCCCGGTCAAGATTATAATTGGAGTGTTACGAAAAGAAGAAAGCTTGCGTAACTGACTACATATCTCATATCCATTGGTATTTGGCATGACCAAATCTAGAAAGATTAAATCCGGTTTACGGGCTAAGATTATTCCGATTGCTCGTAAGCCATCGTTTACGCCTACAAATCTGTAGCCTGCTCCTGCAAGCAGTTTTTCCATGGTCTGACAGATCAAAGGACTGTCATCCACGCAGGCTATCAGTGGCCCCTGAGGAGCTGGCTTTAGCGGCGGCGATGGCTTCTGAGCAACAGGCCGCGAACCTGGCGCGGGTAGATCGGGAAGGTTTGTCAACTCCACCCAACCTAATCGAATATAGGGTAGAAGTGAAAGCGTTAGCTGCACAATGTCCCGCTTCATTTGCACTGCCAAGTCGCGCAGAGTTTTTTGTCCGTTTAGTTGACTACTCAGAATTTTATAAACTATCCCTGCTGTCTGTTTGCGGAGTTGCTCTGGCTGCCTAATTATGGGCGCTCTGTTGGGAGAATGGTCGGCAATGTTAGCATTCCACCAAACTTCCCAAAGCTGCTGAGCTTCTGCAATAGCTTGCTCTGCATCAATCAAAACAATTGGCATGGATAATACTTTGCTTGAATTTGTTTGATGATGAGATATATCAATTGCTTGAGCTACATCAAATAATACTTCTCTTGCGATCGCTCGAATCATTTCGGTCGCTTGTTCGCGAGTGATTTTTCTCTGCCCTACCCACAATCGCAAGAGCTGATATTCCCAGCAGTCAGGAAAGGTTGGAGTCTTGATACTAGACAGTTCGCGTTGTAGCGTTGGAAGGTCAAAGGATATTTGAGGGCAGTAGATCGTTAAGTTCCTTTGCCACCGTCTCACTGGATGAGGCCCTCCAGTAGCATATATGATACAACCCAGATACAAATAAAAGAGCGATTGTCCTCCCTTGAGATCAGTTAATACTAGCTCGCCATTAAACAGACGCAGCTTGGATGTTTTGAAAAGTTCGGCTGCTTTTGAGGTAGATAAATTGTCAGAGGAGGGAGAGACTTGTTCGGCGAACATATTCCATTAACTTAAATAGTTCTGAGTTTTGAGTTTTGAGTTGATTCTGTGTCTGAGAAGTTTAAGTTTTAAGTTGCGATCGCTCAAGACTCACAGATTGAGTTCAAAACCCTGCAAAGCGATCAAACGCGGAGTTATTAATTCTTCACTCTTCATTCAAAACTCATAACTAATACCTCATAACTCCACAAAGCGGTGAAGTACATAGCAGGCATGTAATACGTAGTCGCATCAACGAATCGTCAACAGCCAGCGAAGATTTTGCCTGCTCTAGAGAATCTAACCTAGTTCTAGACTCTATTTTTAGATAAGACGGCAGATGCGATCGCGCAAGACAAAGTCCGAAGAGCCTATCTGGTAGAAATGACTTAACCTGGTTTTAGCCTCTATCTTTAAAACACATCTCTTTGGCAACTACATTAAACAAAGAGAAAAAGCTGTTTGAAGATAGCAATACAAACTGACATTACGAATGCACCCGTAACTTCCTAGCTGTTTTGTAGTGTATAACTGCAAGTCTTACAGGTAATGCACCATTGATCTCTGACTAACACTGTAAAACCTAACTTAATCAATCCCTGCAAATCAACAAATTCTCCTGAGTTTAACAAAACTTTACAATTGTGGATCTTAAGTTAGAGAGTAGCTACGGGTTAAAAGCTATATCTGGCGAAGTTTTAACACCCAATAGATGCTGGAAGTCTCTATGAATTTACCTGTATTTTTCACTGGGTAGCGAAAATTATTATTTTCATCTGGGAGCAAACGCTAGTCCTGATTCAGTCAAACCTGTACGAATAAGGATTAAGCTCCGATGAAAAAGCAGAACGTGTCGGAGTCATCTGAGTATCTATCTTAACTATTATATCTGGCTATCCATGTCTCCCAAAAATGCAACTATCATTCTCTTCTCAGCTTTCTCCCTCTTAACCGGAATAGTCGTTATTGGTTTGTGGTGGTTCACCAAACCCTCCAATGCTAACCTGGGTGCTTTAAGCAATCATCCATCACCAGCAGTCGATCCGTCTGACATCAAGAGTTTTGCCCAGGTGCAAATTCCATCAGGATCATTTAACTATGGCGGTAGTACGACTTGGGCACCTATTCGTGGAGAAGTTGATCCAGCAATTCAAACGACCTGGCCTCAGTTCCATCTGACTTACACGAACCCCACGAGTGGTGTTCCTGGTTCTGGCGCTGGGATTAAGATGCTGTTGAACAACCAGCTGGCATTTGCACAATCTTCTCGCTCTCTTAAGGATGCTGAATACCAGCAAGCACGGCAACAGGGCTTTACTCTCAAACAAATTCCGGTAGCAATTGATGCAATTGCGCTTGCTGTCAACCCCAAACTTAACATCCCTGGTCTAACGGTCGCCCAGTTGAAGGACATCTACACAGGCAAGCTGACTAACTGGAACCAGGTTGGTGGTCCAAATCTGCCCATCATCCCTTACTCCCGTCACCCTGAAGACAGCGGCACAGTTACATTTTTTGTGGAGAACAGCCTGGAAGGTCAGAAGTTTGGTGACAACGTCCACTTCATTCCTACAACCACTGAAGCTTTGAGACAGGTCAGCGAGAATTTAGGCAGTATCTACTACGCCTCTGCAACAGAGTTAGTCCCGCAGTGTAAAGTTAAAACTCTGCCCTTGGGCCGCAAAGCCAATGAACTCGTTCCTCCTTATAAGGAACCTTCCATCCCCCCATCCCAATGTCCGCGATCGCGCAATCAGTTGAACGCAACGGCGTTTCAAAGAGATAAGTACCCCATTACCCACCAGTTGTTTGTGATTGTCAAACAAAATAATCAACCAGACCAGCAAGCGGGTGAAGCCTATGCCAATTTATTGTTGACAGCTCAAGGCCAAGATTTGATTGCAAAGGCTGGATTTATCAAGGCGAACGCTCACTAAATTCGACCAGTTGAGCAGCAAGGTAGGGGTGACTCGGCAGATCGCTTTTGAATTTAGTGTTTTTGCAAATCAACTTTTGGGCCTGGTCGGGCTACATACACCTGATGTACTCTTTGCTACTTGTGCAGGGAGTGCCTGGTTCTAGTGCATACAAGGGCGTATACGTCCTGCCCAACCTAAACAGGTGACTATCCTCACTCCAACCTAATTGCATCTCCCCGACGCACTATTCCACCCTGCACCACACTGGCATAGACACCCACATTTCCCTGGTTGTGCTGAACTGATGTACGGAGGATACTCGTGTCGCCAGGTAGTTCCCCTTGTGCCATTGTCGTCATCACACAGCGAGGACACGGACCTGTGACCTGAAGACGCACTTCGTTGCCCAAAGCCAGCGTTCGCCCAATCCAGTCATTCTCAATAAAGCCCTTACCGCTGCTCGTTGGCTTGACGACTAGATTAGGGCGAAACCGGCGTGTCTCGAACCGAGAGGTAGGGGTGATTTCTTGTAGGCGATCAAGCGTAGCTGTTGTTAGCAGATGAACGGTTGCCAGGTCAAAAAAAGTATTGGATAGGGTTGCTTCATCCGTCACTGTATCCTGGTGGGGCAACCCCTCTACGGTAGGCCAGTACTCCTCCAAACTTGGCTTCGATGGGGCAGTGGTTTCTAGCTCCACCTCACGACCCAGAACACTTGAGAGAATCTGGTTAACCTCAACAGCGTCGCTCATTACCAAAGATCCATCAGGCAACGTAATTTTAACGGGTGGCACCATTTTGTCCTTTTGCGGCGAGTCAACCAACGCTGCTTTAAAGGCAAACATCTGCTCCCACCTTCTTGGATTCTTAGCGCTTACAACCTTACCCGTTGCAGTGTCAATCAATGCGTAGGCGCGATCGCCCATTAGACCTTGTTCTGCAACGTAAGTCGCGTTCAACTCTTCTCCCATCATCGACTTTACTGGGTAACGCCATAGAGACACAACTGAGCCAACAACGGATGTAACACTAGCCATATCAACTCCTGTTTGAGTGAGTTCCAATACTGGCAAAATATCACGAACATAGGGTTGGTGAGACTAGCTGCCGAAGTTGCGCAGATACAGCACAAAAACACCAGTTGCCAGGATCTGGGGAAACGGCATGAGGTTTTTGTCAGGGACACGAATATAAACGCAGGATGAAGCTGTAGCAAATATTCTGTGAATTTACGTAATTTCCTTAAGACGATCTGTTAAAAATAACCTAGAACGGTTTATGCATTAGTCAGAGCGCATCTTCCACTACTTGCTGACTAACGCGCATGCCGGTAACAGATGTAGAAGTAACCCAATGCTTCAACAAAGAACTTTTAAAGACCAGACAGACCTGGGCTGCATCGTTTATTGATTGCTGCCTAATTCTTCTAGACAGCATTTGGTTTAGCATACGCCAGCCTCAAACCGCATTTGACCTCAAAGGGAAGCCCTAATTCCTCGCTACACTTCGTGAAAGCGCAGCGTTACTGAAGACTAATTCTAACTTTTAGTCAAATGATAACTACTTGTCGCAAGGTTTAAACATGAATGTCAATTCAAAACAAAGTGCTGCTAACTTGCGTCCCGATTGCCTGTCTTTTCCGGAGACGCTAGGCCAGTCAATTGCAAACATTGCACCCACCGCAAATCCAGCCATAACTATACCGTTAGTGTTTGCTACAGCAGGCAAGGGAACTGCGCTGGCCTTCTTAATTGCAACGGTCGGGCTAGTCTTCGTTTGTATCAATATTAACCAGTTTGCTCGCCGCTCTGCCTCTCCGGCGGCACTTTATGCTTATATTGCTAGGAGTTTAGGTCCAGTGTCTGGAGTCTTGTCTGGCTGGGCTCTCGTTCTAGCTTACCTAGGTACAGCAATGACCATGACTTCTGGCTTTGCCATGTATGCGAATGTTGTGTTTGGCGTATTTGGCTTTCATGCTTCCCCGATCCTGCTGTATGCAGTTTGTGTCAGTGTTGCTTGGTTTTACGCTTACACAGATGTCCAGCTATCCTCAGTAATTATGTTAGTTTTTGAAGTCACTTCTGTGAGTCTAATGTCGCTCTTAGCTGTGATTGTAGTGTTTGGACATGGATTCAAGATTGACACCTCGCAGTTTTCGCTGCATGGAGTTTCGTTTGAAGGCGTAAGACTTGGACTTGTTCTGGCCATCTACGGTTACGTTGGGTTTGAGAGTGCAACGACACTGGGTTTTGAAGCGAAGCATCCCCTCCGGTTCGTTC
>CAXUIV010000223.1:0-7433 GCA_964250875.1 uncultured bacterium | reverse complement strand
CATAGATCCAAAGTAGGACAAGTGGCTCACCAGCTTGCTCAGAAGCCGAACGGTAGTCGAATGTGCCACTCTTGATTCTGACGACGTTAGTTCCCACCTCTAAGATCGTAGAGACAGAGATCTCGTTTTGGAGTTTGTTCATCACTTCGGCATCAAGCACATAGCAGTTTTGCTTGCTATCAATTTTTAAATCGGTTGCAACACAACCTTCCATCTTTACAGCCTCGCTATTTATTGATTGGGTTTGCGTTCTCTGTTAATGTCAGCCTAGCTATGTCCGCTCGTATTCCTGCACGTTGACAGGCTTGACGTGCCAGTGGCGGCACGCCTGAATAAAGCGATCGTAGAAGAAGTTACGTGTTCGTACCATATACAGTACGAACATCTGCAATCAGAATACCTGGTCTCGGTATCCTTGGCTACCTGTTCTTTGCTGTCAACGTCGGCTTGGTAGCCATCTAGCAGCCTAGACGAATTGCTGCAATCTAAACAGATACTGTATATACAACTTATTTAAAGACAGAGGCTAAGCTGCTAGCCTTGTAGAGACTGAGATAAAAAAATAAGGAACTGATAAAAAAGAACTGTTTAGAACGTAGCAATATTGATTCAGAGAAGTAACATCACTTCATTAACCGCGTTACTGATTACATAGCGTACAGCTTGGAACTTCTCGCTCTGCTGAACGTGCTTCCTGTACTCGACGTGCTTCCTGTACTCGACGGATCTCTTCCCAACGTGCTTCCGCTCGACGATACTGCGTCTGATGATGAATGTGGTGGTAGGCATCAGCTAGGGCAGGAGATGATGCTATGCCTCCCAAGGTAGAGACCAGGCTAGCTACACTCAATAAAGGCAAAAGTTTTTTTAGAGGCAAAAGTTTTTTCAGACGCATGATGGCTCCTCAAAACAATCTGGAGAGGTTTGTTGCCTCGTTCGCAGTTACCTCTATTATTAGAAGAATTGCCCACAAATGTGATGATAATAAAGTCACAATCTCTCCATGACTTTTCTCCTAAGCGAGAGGTAAAAGTTAGTAGAGAACTGCGACAGACAAGAAGAGGGATGACCTTTTTCCTATTCAACTCATGGCTTTAGTCCTCAATCATTTGAGGAGATTTGGCACCTGTCAATAAACTGACAAAATTCTTATGATGAAGTCGTACAGGCAGCGAGTTCATTATCTGTAGCTTTTCCTATGAAAACTCAGAGTCACATTAACGAATTAATCGGTGAAGCGACTGTAGACCAGCTAATTCGGCCAGGAAATACTGGACGTGTTCGCTTTCAAGCTTCTTGGTGGCCTGCTGTATGTGAGCAAGACATCAGCTTGGCTCCTGGTGAGAAGGTTTATGTGGTCGGGCATGATAACATCACTTTGTTAGTAGAGCCAGCTGATTCCAGTTGCCGACAGGTTTTAGTTAGCTCGCCACGGAAGATGGAGCGTGAACGTAGTCCATCCTTATTCATTTGTAACTGATATCGTACCCTGGAGCCTTTCGGTCCGTCTTTTAACTAACGCTAAACCTAATCCAGTACCGCCGTGCTTCCAGGGATCACGATTGGGAACACGGTAGAACTTGTCAAACAGTCGTGGTAGTTCATTGGCGGGAATATCAGTGCCAGAATTGCTGATATTAATCAGCAGTTTGTCTACAGCAGGTCGAACAGTGACAGTAATTTTCTCTCCTACTGGAGTGTATTTGCAGGCGTTGTGGAGTAGTTCTGTTAAAATGCGTTCCAAAATCGAAAAATCGGTAGTAAAGGCAGGCAAGTCAGGGGAGTCAATCTCCAACTGTTGCTGCTGGTTACGAATACGCTCGATAAAGGGTTCAACAATCCCGGGAATCCAGGATTGCAGATCTAGAGCTGTCAGCACCAAAGCGTCGTTTTCAGCATCCAGGCGCGACAGGTCTAGCAAATCATCAATCAAGTCAATTTCCCGCTTGCACTCATTTCGCAGAACCTCGAAGTAGCGGGAGACTTGGCTGATTGTCTCATCCAGTATCCCTGTTCGCTGGAGAATAATTTCAAGCATCTGAATTGCCAGTTTGATGCTTGCCATTGGCGTGCGCAGTTCATGCGTCACGGTACTCAAAAAGTCGTCTTTCAGTTGGTTGAGACGTTCTAGCTCTCCGACTTGCGCTTGGGCTGCTTGGTAGAGGCGAGACTGCCGTAGGGCGATCGCACACTGATTTGCCACCTGCTGCACTAAACGGGTTTCCTGCTCACCGAAAGCTCGATCGGACGGTTGTACTAGCAACAGCTCGCCAAGTACACCGTGATCGTCAAAAATAGGGCAGGACAGTGTAGATTGCCCTCGCATAGAACGAGGCTCCAGGAAACAAGACTGGAATGATTGACCTCGAAAAAGTTGATTGTACTCTGGATAATCTGTTATTTTGGTCCTTCGCCCTCGATTGGTCACTGTGTCTGTTGTGTATTCATAAGCCGTGGTAGCAATGCCTGCTTCTAGGTCATACAAGGAGGCATTGCAACACAACACGTCTGTAACTTTGGCCAGTTCCTCAACAGCCGTTTGAAGGATTTGGCTTTCATCAAGACTGTCACGAACTTTGTCGGTGATGCACTTAAGGGTGGCTTCAAAATCAAATGCGAGTTGCAGGTTAGCTGTGGCAAGTTGCAGTTCAGCCGTTCGAGTCTGCACTTGATATTCTAACTCGGAGTTGAGTTTTTGAACTCGCTGGTGCAGTTGGGACTGCTGAATAGCGATCGCCAACTGGTCGGCAATGGCACGCGCCAGATCGACTTCCCAATCATGCCAGGAAAACAGGTTTTCGGCCCTTACTAAGCAGAGGCTACCCCAAAGTTCCGAGCCAAACGTCAACGGCACCAGCAACCTGGAACCTGAAGATATTTTGGATGTTTGGCAAATTACGTCTGTCGCTTGGCTGGCATCTTCAATACGGATGACTTCCAGATGCTTTAGACGAGCAATCATGTCATCACTCATGTCAGGAGTTTCCAGCTCGCGTGCTGGTACCAAATGGCGACAGTAGTCTGAGACGTTGCGCCAAAACCCTTGTGGATGGTATTGCAAGATGTTAGCCCGGTCAGCTTGCAACAGTTGAACAATTTCAAAAGTTGCGGTAGAAAAAACTGTGCCTAAATCTAATGAATTTCGGATGGTTTGTACTACCCGGTTGATAGCTTGCTCTCGTTCCGCTTGATACTTCACTTGTTGATACAATTGTCGTTGCCGAATCGCATAACGGAGCGATCGCTCCAGAAGTTTAGTGCTGATTTCGTTTTTACTTAAAAAATCAGCAGCTCCAAGCTGCATGGCTTCCAGATCCACATTGCGGTTAGCTGAAGGTGAGCCGGTTAGCAAAATGATTGGGGCATCGCAGCCAATATCCAAAGCATGTTGCAGCAGGTCTAAACCCGTGTAGCTTCCCAAATGGTAATCAAGCAGGTAAACATCGTGCTGCTGACGGGCAATTGCCTCAACAGCAGTTTCATAGGTAGAAACCCAATCCAATTCAAATTGGGGAGTTGAGACATCGGCTAGTAGTTCGCGAGTCAGAACATAATCATTTTCGTTATCTTCAACTAAAAGAACTCTAATCAGGCTGATATCCATACACTTCTAGAACTTGAGGGTGGGGGAGCGGGCATCAAAAGGCTATTTGGTTATATTGATTATGCCCCTGTCTTATTTTCGATAATCAGGCAAGGTTGCGCTTTCAAACCAGTAACTGTTGATAGTTTGCATCAGAGCGAGAATCTCCTCAAACGTATCTGGCTTGGTGAAATAGGAATTAGCACCGAGATTGTAACTACGCAATATATCTGATTCTGATTTAGAAGTAGTCATTACTACAATCGGAATTTTGCGGAAGTCTGGATTGTTCTTCAGGTCTTGAAGGACTTCATATCCGTTTTTTCTCGGCATCTTAAAATCTAGCAAGATCAAATCAGGTTGTATCGCAGTGCCAGGATCACCGTATTTACCTTGATGAAAAAGAAAATTCATTAATTCCTCGCCGTCTTCAACAAAATAGAGAGAGTTTGAGGCTGTTTCTTCCCATGCCGTCTTTAACAAAAGACGATCATCAGGGTTATCATCAGCTATAAGAACAACTTTTCGTTTTTTCATCACTGAATATAAATGAGGTAGCGCGAATGCAATCTTTGACATTAGAAGCTTTTGTCTTTAGACTAATAAATGGGCAATGTAATCATAAATATTGAGCCTTTGCCCAGTGTGCTGTGGGCAGTGATGCTGCCTCCATGCCGTTCCACTATTTTTTTGCAAATTGCTAGACCAATACCTGTACCTTCGTATTCCCCCCGTCCGTGCAGCCGCTCAAAGGCGGCAAAAATGCGATCGCTTTGCTTTTCCTCAAAGCCGATGCCGTTGTCCTCTACAAAAATTTGGTGAAAATTACGGCTCTGAGTATGTTTTAATTTCGAGTTGCTGTGACTGTAAATCTTAACTATTGGCGGAGGCTCCCGATGAAACTTGAGAGCATTGCTAATCAGGTTTTGAAACAGTTAGGATAATTGACCAGGATCGGCATTGACGACTGGCAAATTTCCTATTTCTATTCGTCCTCCTGTCTGTTGTATTTGTTTCTCTAAATTTGTCACAACCTCTTCGCTCAACTGAGCCAAATAGCCAAATTGACTGCTACAGAAGACTTCACTTGAGTGGTAATGCGAGAGAGCGATAGTAAATCGTCAACCAGGCGTTGCATCCGCCCAGTCGCATTCTGAATTCTGTTTAGGTAATCCCGTCCTTTCTCGTTGAGGGAATCCTGGTGTTTACTTTGAAGCAACGAACAGAAACTACGAACTGTCCGCAGGGGTTCTTTCAGATCATGGGAGGCGATGAAGGCAAACTGCTCTAGTTCCTGGTTGGCTAGAAAAACTCCCATAATGACAGCAAATATAGTCTGATTGACTGCTATCTCAGACTGCTGTGTCCGTTCTACAAGCAAATGGGACTCTTCAGACTTCATCGCCAAGACGATAGTCCGAATCTGATCCATAATCTGCTTTCCCCGTCCTGTCTTTACAACGCTGACAGCCGACTCATACCCTCTTTGTCTACGTAAGGCAATAGTCAGCTTTATTACTGCCAGCTTTTCAGCAACTAATGGTTTAAGCCTCGCGACGGCTTGCTGCTGCCGGAGATCGTCGCTGGTTAAGTCAGTGAGCCGATCGAGCTGTTGCTTGTATTGGGTAAGCGCCAAGTGAAAGGGTTCCAGGTAAGATTCTTGCCCAGTCAACAGATAACCTCGTTGGCCTGTCTCAGCATCCTTTAGAGTTGACAGCACCTCTTCAATTTGTTGCGCCGCCTCTTGAGTATGCTCAATTTGCTGCCTAGTGTTTTTGTATTTAAGCAGACTAATGTAGGACAGGACGGCAATGCAGGCAAGAATACCAAACGTTCCTGCCAGCCGAACAGTGCTGCTTCGATCTACTGACCACTTCATAGATGTGAGGCGCTAGGGACTAACTCTAGGGTTCCCAATTTACGCGACCAATAGTAAGCGTGGCAATGTTTCAGCAGCGAAGGTATCTACCTCTGCGTATTACTATTTTTTAAAGGACATAGCCAATTTGTTAATCAACCGAGCAACTAGGGTAGAGGTGCCAACCTTCGGTTGCAACATCTAAATCTTTAATCAGACCTGATTTCAAGTCAAGTACCCAGCCATGAACTTGGGGCGCACGCGCCTCCCGTAAAGCCCCACGCCTAATCGAGGTTTGGTAGAGATTCTTAACTTGAACCTTAACATTCAACTCAGCTAGGCGATTTAGTCTAGCTTCACGGCTAGGCAGTTGGTCAATTTCCTCTTGTTTTTTGCAAGTACAGTTCTCGGATCGGGTTGACCCAGCTATCCACAAGCCCTACCGTACTTCCTTCAAATGCAGCCTGAATCCCACCACAAAAGTAATGACCACAGACAATGATGTGCTGAACATGCAAGTGGTTGAGAGAATACTCCAGGCTCGACAGAAAGTTAATGTCTGTTAGGCAGACCTGATTCGCAATATTGCGGTGAACAAACACCTCACCTGGTTCGGTTTGCATAAACGCTGCTAAAGGCAGACGGCTATCCGAACACCCGATGTAGAGGTAGGGTGGGGTTTGCCCTCTTGATAGCTCCTTAAAGTAATTTGGATCAACTTGCTGTTGCTGAGCGACCCATGCTCGGTTGTTCTGTATTATATTCTCAATGCTGCGATACTTCATTCGCTATTCAGATGTCAAAAAGGTTGTAAGCTGAATCTCAACCTGCAAGCAGATTGTAGCTGTAGAAACCCTGATACATTGTATATTCTAATACTTAAAGGCGAGCGTTTTGCTGGTGCCCTTTTGTGCGACTACCGTGTATACAAAAGTCAAAAGAATTTTTGGCGTCAAGCCTAGGTTAAGACTGGATGGGCAATTGCCTTAAATCAATGTGTTTTTTACTACCTGTGAAAACATCCTGATTGCGAGAGCCACCCCAGGGAATGTTAAATACAAAACTCCATTCCATCACAACTGGGATTCAAGCGCTATGAAGTTCTGCCCCCTACTTTTGTCTGTCGTCTCCCTATGCTTGGTTCAAGCTTCTCCCGGTATCAGTATTCCGATTCCAGTCCCTCCTCCAGAGGGCATTGAGCCTACGCAGGTACCAACACAGCCAGTTGTAGAGACATCAATCAGTCCCGTCAACGTTTCTGAGCTTGACAAGCCCGCAGTTGTCACTGTTTACGGTGGAGAGATAGGTTCTGGGAGTATTGTTAGTTCGTCTGGACTGGTTTTGACGGTTAACCACGTCGTGCAAGGCACTCTTAATGGTCGGGTCAGTGTCAAGACAGCCAATGGGCAACGTTACGCCGGTCGGGTTGTAGCAATTGACCGGCTGAACGATTTAGCACTCGTGCAGCTCAAAATGCAGACAGGGGCAGCTCAAGCATCACCCTTGCCCACTATACGACTAGCTGCTGCACCATTATCAATTCACCGAGGAGAGGATGTTTACGCCATTGGTAGCCCTTTTGGACATCCGGGCATCGTCACGCATGGCGCTTTTAGAAGAATTACCGGACGTGGAGACATCCAAACTACCACAGGATTACTCAAGCCAGGAAGTTCTGGAGGGCCTTTACTCAACGTACAAGGTGAACTGATTGGGGTGAATAAAGGACTGCTGGATGATGACAGTGGACTAGCCACCAGTGTACTGATTGCTAGAAGTTTTATTGCACGTAACAATCCGCAACTCAGTCTCGCTAGAGGTCTTTCCGTTGGCACTCGTTAAGGGGTAGTCTTGAAATAACTAGCTCTTAGCTGCGTTGTCATGGCGCTGAAGTGCAAAGGCGAACGAAGAAATTCGCTGTTTATACATGTGCTATTAGGTGATTCGTAGCGACCCAGCCTCCACGAGTAAGATGCCCCTATGTATAACCGC
>CAXUIV010000222.1:0-7452 GCA_964250875.1 uncultured bacterium | reverse complement strand
ATAATAGCAACAATAGGAAGAGACATAAACGATTTCCAGCTCCAACAGCTGGGTATTGTAGAGACGCCACAGGCAACGTGACAGGCAACGTCCCTTTATTGTAGCTACCTAGGGTACAGATTCAGTGGCGAAGATGTTGTAATCAGTGTCTGCTCATTTCTAGTTCACCGAACCTAAAGACTAAACAACTCCAGATATAGCTCTCCCTTCCTCTTCCTCTGCGTCCTCTGCGTCCACCGCGAGTCTTCCGGGAGGCAGAGCCCCACCGGAAACTCGTTCTCTGCGGTTCGACCTCTAACTAGGACTCTCCTCATCCAAAGGTAACTTCTGACCCAGACGCGGTTCAGTCCCAGAGAGTAAGCGTTGAATATTACTACGGTGACGCCAAATAACGTATAGCCCACCAGCCACAGCAAACAACTGGTAAGGCAGCGGCTGGTTAAAAACTCGCATCAGCACAGAGACAGCGATCGCTCCAGCCACTGAACCAAGAGACACAGTCCGCGACAGCGCTAGCACCAAGCCAAACACGCCTAACGTCCCTACACCAACCTGCCAGTTCATCGCTAACAAGACTCCTAAACTCGTAGCAACCGATTTGCCACCACTAAAGCCCAACCAGATTGATTTGCTGTGACCCAATAAAGCGGCTAAACCAGCCGCAGCCACCATCCAGTACATGGGCAGTCCCGCTACCGTCAATCCGGCCTCACGATAGTACCATTGGACTATAGCGATCGCCCCCACTCCCTTCAAAGTGTCTATCAGTAAGACCAACAGCCCTGGACCTTTTCCCAACGTCCGCAGCACGTTCGTCGCCCCGGTTGAACCAGATCCATGTTCTCGAATATCAATGCCTTTGAACAGACGCCCTACCAAGTACCCAGTTGGAATTGAACCCAGCAGGTGAGCCACGACCAAAATTGCACCGGAAATTAACCAGGGGTTCATAATTTAAAGGGCATAGGGCATAGGGCATGGGGCATGGAGTTTAATAATCATAATTCTTGGGAATTTGCGGGTCAGGGGCAAAAGCCAGCCAAAGGGGAAATTGCAGCATTGACAAACTAATGCGGTCCTCTGAATCATCAATTACGATCAGTGGCAGCTGACCTGCCTTGACCAATCGCTCCGCTTTCAGAGCTAAAGGCTCTGGTTCCTCAAACAGAACCACGCCCCTCTCTGAGCCAAAGTCAGGGCGAGAAATTCCTAAACAGTCTTGTAACCCCCGTCGCCATTCTCCCACTCGCTCGGGGGTATTGGCTAAAACTAGAGTCCGGAGGCGATCGCTGTACAGCTTGTGTAAGATTGAGATGATTGCCGAAGCAATGAGAGTGTTCTGCAATCGGCTGGGCATACTCCGCAAAGCGCCTCGACCTCCTTGCGTCAAGAACCATTCAGAGACTCGTTCAGCGTGAACTGGTTCAAAAGTGCGGCGCAGTTGCCAGGGTGGACCGTAGTAGTCTGGCTTGGTGCGGTATTGATCAAGCAAGCGTTGAATTTGCTTTGTGGTACCTTGGAAGCGCTGCTCGGTGAATTGCGGTGTCGAGGACTGCTCTGTAGACGCATTGGCAACGGGCTTTTGGGCAACCGGGTTTTGTGGCTCCTTGTCTTTTGGTACCAGTTCTAGCTGTTCTGCTGCCGCCGCCAAATCTTGTAAGCTACCTGTGAGGTAGTCTTTGAAGCCCTGCACGCGGATTGCTAGCTCCTGAGAAGTTCCAGCGAAACTGGTGCGCATTTCTGCTCTGATCCGTTCCTGACGCCGTTCCAGTTGGTCTACAGCAATTTGTAGCGATTGTTTGCGTTGCTCCAGCTGCACCAGCGCCTCCTGTACAACACGTCCCATACTCAGTTGGGTTTCAATGAGCTGCTCCGAGAGTTGCCTGTAGGAGGCTTGCAATGTGGCTATTTCCTGCCGCAGGGACTGCTCTTGGCGTTGCAATTCCACTACTCGTTGCGCCGCTGCCGATGCCCCATCCTCATCTGGTGCCACCGGATCCCCCACAGTTTGATCCAACTGCGTCAACCACTCAATGTCTGAGTCCTCGACTGCCTCTGATGCAGTTTGTTCTGGATCGACTGATGATTTAACGGTTGGTGGGGTTTCGTGTTCGTCTACATTCATATAAAGTTTTGCAAGTCCTAAGGCATCAATAGTAAATTTACTGGTCAACGTACACAACCGTTATATGACACATAGGGAAACTGTTACTGTTTTCTCTTCCCCCACCTCCCCATCTTCTACTCCTGACTAGTAGGGCAGCGTTGCTCAAGGCAGGCTCTGAGTGTCTTCGGGTCGAACAGAATCGGTAAGAAGTGAATACTCTTGACCTCTTTGAAGTAAAACAGAATAGGAATTGCAGGCCAGAAGATTCGCCAATTCTGCCATTCCTGGTAGGGGAAGCGCCGGAGTAATGTCTCGCCTCTGTAGATATCTAGAGCGCTTTCGGTAAAGTATAGACGCAGCGTTGCCGTTTGGAACATCAGAAACAAACCGAAGAGGGCGATCGCCGCCGCTACCCAAACCTGCGCGAACGCCAGCGGAATGGCACCAACGACCAATACCAATGGCAGCGTGTAACTGGGCGCAAGTTGAATGGTTGAAGCCGAGTCCGGCGCAAAGGAAGTGGTCACAGTCTTTAATCCTGCTGTCTCAATTCTTAGATTCACTCTATCTATTCTAGAAGGTTAAGCCCCTATGACCAGCGAACTGAGTATGGAACAGCTACGGGAGTAATATTGATGACAAAATACGCTCACGTATGTCTCGCGCTTCACCCTATCGAGACTGTTACATCCGGGCCATGATCGCGTACATCAGTGGCAGGTTCGGCACATTTTCCGGTGGAAATATCTGGCCTTCAGGAGTTGCTTGCATCCTTCCGAATAGCTGGCAGCCGTTAGAGTAGGGGTACTCCTTGAGAACTGTAAGGGTTAGTCCAGCTGACAGTAACGCTGTAACGATTTCCCCAAGTCCCCAGTGAAATTCGTGAGTGCGGTATGGATTTTTAAAGTTTTGCACCCCCTCCACGTAGCCTGAGGGAGTCAAGTTCGCGCCGGAGGCTCCTACATAGTCACTGATACCATCGTCCCAGGTTTGGTTCTGCCCCTCGTTGAAATAGGGGAACTTGCGAGTCCAATCGCTATCGAACATCATCGCAAATGGATGGAACTCAATGAGGATGAAGCGTCCGCCAGGTTTGAGTACTGTCGCGATCCCTTGCGCCCAAACTTGCAGATTCGACAGCCAGAACATGCATCCATAGGAACAAAAGACAACATCAAACCGTTGATTGCTCATTGCTGCCGCCGCTAGCCAGTCGTAAACATCCGCTCGATAAAATCTGGCTGGAATCCCTGACTCCTGCGAAAGCTGCTGGGCGAAAGCGATCGCCTCGTCACTGATATCTACACCCGTTACGACTGCACCCAGTTGTGCCAAGCTCAACGTATCCTGACCCGAATTGCACTGCAAATGCAGTAACGACAGCCCCTTAACGTCTCCCAGCAGTCCTTGCTCTTCTGGAAAGAGTGTCTTGCCTCCTTCCCGCAGGAACTTGGCTTGGTCAGCTTTGTGACTGTTGTGTGCTTTTGTCGCCTCATTCCAGGATAAGCGATTTGCCTCGTGCAGTCCCCGCCGGAGTGGTGCGTTCGTCATGTGAGAAGTTTAATACTGTCAACTTAGTATTTTGCCAGTAACTTGGATGCTCAAGTCAGAGTGACAGCACTACAGATGAAAACATCACGTCAACATGACTATCTTGGGAATTTCGGGGTAGGATCAAAGGCAAACCCAACAACTTATACCCATCCGGAGGCAGCTGTGTCTACAGAGACAACTCCCCAAAACTCAGCGCTGATGCCTGGTCCCGACTGGGAAGTTCCGACGCCGCCAACGGTTCTCGTGTTTGAGGATGGTGAACCTTTGGAATCACCGCGCCATCGCAGTGGAATGAATGTGCTGATCCGCTCGGTGCAGCACGCCCTACGTCAGCGCTCAGACTTCTTCGCTGGCGGCAACATGTTCGTATACTACAGCGAGCAACAGGTGATGAACCGTGACTTTCGCGGCCCAGACTTTTTTGTGGCACTGGAGGTAGACGGCAGTCGGGAGCGCAAGGCTTGGATCACCTGGGAAGAAGATGGACGCTACCCAGACGTGATTGTGGAGCTGCTTTCTGACAGTACGGCAGCTGTGGACCGAGGTGAAAAGAAGCGGCTGTACGAGCGAGTATTTAAAACACCAGATTATTTCATTTTCGACCCGTTTGACCCCAACTCCCTGCAAGGGTGGCGATTGCAAACGGGGCGGGGATACCAACCGTTGCAGCCTAATCAGCAAGGGTGGCTGTGGTGTGAAACCTTGGAACTGTGGTTGGGAACGTGGGAGGGAGTCATAGATCGCGAGCCAGCAAATGGAACTTGTGCGTGGCTGAGATTTTACGACGTTGAGGGTAACTTGGTGCTGCTGCCAGAAGAAGCGGTACAACAGCAACTGCAACAGGAGCGATCGCGAGCTGAACAGGAGCGATCGCGAGCCGAGCGAGCGGAAAAGGAGCAAGCGCAGTTGCTCGAACGGTTGCAAGCCAAAGGTATCGACCTGAATGATCTGCTTTGAGAAAGGGGAGTTGAGAATGGAGGAAGAATTGTCGTCCTTGGTGCTATGGCAAAAAACGCCCTAGCAAGCAGTAAACTATCAAGCCAGTATATTCCCTAAACACAATTAAGACCTTTTTGAAGTAGGCCCAATCAGAGGGTAGGGGACTGGCGTGGGCAATGACTGTAAATCCTAAATTGCGGAAGGTGAGTAGCGATCGCAGCATGTGAGGTGGGTCAGTCACTAGAATGATTCGCTTTTTTCCCTGTGGTTGCAACACCGTTGCTGTGTACTGGGCATTTTCTTCAGTGGTGAGAGAACAGTTTTCACCATCCAATGCTTTTGCAGGGATGCCTTTAGCTCTTAGTTCCCGAATCATCAGGAGTGCATCTCCTTTACCGCTGGCAAAAATCGCAGGCGCTCGTTGGAGATGCCAAAGTTCAGCAGCAACCTCGACGCGTTCATGTCCTAATGTTGGTCCCCTACCCAGCAACACAATGGCGTCAGCCCTAGCGCCAGAGTCAGGTGGTACCCACCCAACCAGCTCTTGATTGGCTAATGCAACCACTGGCGGTAAAAATACGATCAGAGCAACTAGAAATAAAGCAACTTTCAAATAATTCAGCTGACGTCGGTGACGTCGTCGCCAGCGTCGTGGTGGTACAAGCCGGGTAAATCCAGGCAAAGTTAAGAGGATCAGGACTCCTAGCATCGCTATTGTCAGCCAGCCGGGAGCTGATGTCAGGGGTTTCAGCCAACCGAGAGCCGACTTCAAAAGAAAATGCCATTTACCCCAAGAGTGAGCGCACGCGGCTGAATCAAGCATTAGGGTTAACTTGTCTTAATCTCTACCCAATGATAGACTCAGCTTTGCGGTTCTATAGCCGGACAAACAAATCCTCGATGCTGATTCAGCGCACTGCTAACTTCTGCTTACAGGTTTTGAAGGACTGCACTACCTGTACCTTGAAACATTACCCAAGAAAGTAAGAAGTTGATAACAAAGATAGCCAGTAGGGAGGTAACGACAGCAGCCGTGGTTGATTCTCCCACTCCTTTGGCTCCTCCCGTTGTCGTCAAGCCCCAACTACAGCCAATAACTGCAATCAGCAGCCCAAAGCAAAACGCTTTAATTGCAGCACTAGCAATATCCCACGGGAGGAGAAAAGACCGGGCGGCATCGATGAATGTAGTTTGGGAGAGGTTATAGAGATTGGTCGCAACTAGCAACCCTCCAGCCATACCTGTAATGAGAAACAGCAAAGTTAAAATTGGCAACATCAAGCAGCAAGCAATCACACGCGGCAGCACCAGATAATCAATTGGATCGGTCTTGAGCATGTAGAGGGCATCAATCTGCTCTGTCACCCGCATTGTCCCAATCTCTGCCGTGAACGCCGATCCCACCCGCCCCGCTACAACCACTGCTGTCAGAACAGGCGCGAGCTCCCTGCCCAAGGCGATCGCCAGCACTCCACCCACAGAACTTCCGGCACCAAAGTTGATGAACTCCCGCGCCACTTGAATGGTAAACACCATGCCAACAAAAATAGCCGTTACCAAGGCAATTATGATTGATTCTGGGCCAACCGTTGCCATCTGGTCGATGGTGTTGCGCCGATGAATCTTGCCTCTGAGTAGGTGTAAAATCACCTGGCCAGCCAGTAGGATTGCCGACAGCAAGCGCTGATTCCATGTACCCAAGCTTGAACTTATCGAGTCACTCAAGACTTTAATTTCCTCTCAAAGTAGATTTTATAGCGTTGGTTGTGACTGGGAAGACGCATGGCGGTGGAGTTAACGAGGAAGCCGCACGAGATAGCCCCCGCAAAGAGTTTTTGCAGTTTGGTGGGTTGCTTGCGTTCGCGCTCATTTGCTATGAATTCTAATACCAGAAATATTCTAGCTGTCAGAAATGTTATCACCATTCCGGAAATCAGATTTGGCGGCAGAAAAAATAAATATGTGAGTGAAATCAAGACCTAGGTGCTAGATGAGTAGCTCTCCACTACTGACCGCAGTTGGCATATGCCTTGCAGCGAATTCTTTAGTGTTCACGTTTGGACTCTATCTGCTGTATGCTTTGCCGTCAGAATCAAAAGCGGATTCGTCTTGGACAACGCCAGAAGATCTGACGAAATTCAAAACAGCGATCGCCACGGCAATCCTAGCTCATAGCCGTCCTAACGCTCCCGAAAAGATGTCTTTGCACCAGCAGTCCCAACTGGAGGCGCAAGCTCAACATCTCCTGCAACGAGCCTACAACCAGGCGGAACGCCGTAATTTCAGGAACGCGATCGCTTTACTAAAGCAGATTTCGCCACGAACATCCATTGGAGCTAGACTTCACCCCAAGTTCGTGGAGTACAGCTACAAACAGCAGATACGTGCTAACTATCTGTTGCAACGAGCTTATGACAGGGCTGCTGTCAGCGACTTTACGACTGCGCTACGCTATCTCAAACAAATTCCTACAAATACTGCCGCTTATGAACGAGCCGTCATTAAAGTCACAGAATATACACACAAGCAGCATTTCCAATTAAAGGCTCAGCAGGCACCATTACCTTCTAGGGTATCAACCAGCAGCCAGCAGAGAGCAACTTCTACAGCCTTTCATCCTGACAGTCGCCTTCAAGAGGTGAATATAACCATAGCAATCCTAAGCTCCGTAATGTAGATACTTTAAATGTAAAGTCTCTACAGCTTAGATAAGTTCGATGTCTTGGTTGCCCAGGTTGAGATGAATTTAGAAGTGGCAACTTGAGAAGAGGTACCAAAGAATTATATGAAATTATTATAAATTATTATGATAATTTCTACTTTCATTTTAAACTATACGGAAACAAAAATAG
>CAXUIV010000221.1:3559-7462 GCA_964250875.1 uncultured bacterium | reverse complement strand
TCCTGGTTGCCACGTCGAGACTGACCCGGCTTCAGCGGCATTTCTACTGGCGGCAGCAAGTCACTTGAGATGTCAAGTCGCGGCAATTCTGCGTACAAATCAACGACATCAGTTGTTGTCACCACATACCAGCGGTTGTCTTGCCCTAAGCAGATCAAGTAGGGCGATTGACCAGACCCTGGAGTTTTAGCAATCAGTACAGCTGTCACGGGTGAGGCTATGGGCACGTTCTTGCCTTTGAGACTCACCAAAGTCCCCGACATGGCAAAACTCATCATCAATCCCAATTGTTCAGACCGCGCTTCTAAACTTTGGTCTTGCAGCGTTTTCAGCAACTGGCGTTCAACTTTGAGGCTGTAACTTCTCATAGCTGGCCATTTGCTCAACATCAACGGATGCTACCTGCGCCTGAATTTGAGCGAGTTGATTCTGAAGTTCTGTGAGTTCATTCTGCTGTGGCTTTAACTTCAGCGTCTCCAGATACTGCCCAAAGCTGCGTTCTACCAATGCCTTAGCTTGTTCTAGCGTATGGGTTTGCAGTAGATTCAGCACCATCCCATAACTGGGCGTAAACTGACTCACCAAGGGATCAGCCCCAGATGTTGCCAGATAGGCAGCCTCTTTCGCCCCTTCAAACGGTGTTTGCCGCGTCACGACATGGCCCAGTTTATCCATTCCTCGGCGACCAGCCCGCCCTGCCATCTGCAAAAACTCTGAGGCATTTAGCAATCGGTGTCCCCGATCAGTACGCTTAGAAAGGCTAGAAATCACCGTAGTCCGGGCAGGCATATTAATTCCAGCTGCCAGCGTCTCAGTGGCGAAAACCACTTTAATCAGTCCCTGCTGAAACAGTTCTTCCACCAGCCCCTTCCAGGCAGGCAAAATTCCGGCGTGATGAGCAGCAATGCCACGATAAAGTGGGGCAACTTGTCCAGAACGACCTGCTTCTGGGTTCCGTCGGAGAAATTCGTCAATTTGCTGCCGTAACTGTTGCGCCTCAGCCGCATTCACCAGCGACATCTCGCCTAGTTCTGCGACTGCCTGATCGCATCCCCGACGACTGAAGATGAAATAAATTGCTGGCAGCATATCTCTAGCCGTGAGTTGACTCAAAGTGTATGCCAAAGTTGGCGGCTCTGGCCTGGCACCACGGCGATCGCTGCTGCCTCGCTTAGGCTTAAGACGAGGATTAATCTTCTGTAAGCTACTGTCAAGTAAAGGAAATAATCCCTTGGTGTTGCAGAAGTGAAATTCCAGTGGCACAGGTCGAAAGTCAGAGTAGATTAGCTCTGTTGGCCCATGCACCTGGTTGATCCAGTCGGTTAGTTGTTCGCTATTAGCAACAGTTGCCGAAAGCGCCACCAGTTGAATTTCTGCCGGACAGTAAATAATCGACTCTTCCCAAACCGTACCCCGTTGCCGGTCATTCATGTAATGGCACTCATCTAGCACCACTGCCTCGACCCCAACTAATGATGTGCCCACTTCACCAATTGGCGTACCGTACAGCATGTTGCGGAAGATTTCTGTGGTCATCACCAGGATCGGAGCTTCCCGGTTAATGGAGGCATCGCCGGTCAACAAACCCACCCTCTCAGTCCCAAAGCGATTGCGGAAGTCACGCAATTTCTGATTAGAAAGTGCTTTGAGAGGAGTCGTGTAAAGGACTCGCCGTCCCTGCGACAAGGCCCGGTAAATGGCGTATTCCCCAATCAACGTCTTCCCCGAACCAGTGGGGGCACACACGACAACAGAACGATCAGCATTAAGGGCAGCGATCGCAGACTTCTGAAACTCGTCTAGCTCAAATGGAAATAGGAGCTTTGGGTCAGAGCTAGCGGCAAATAGAGGGGAAGCATTCACGCAGTAATTTCAACAAATCTACTTACTGGATCAACCATACCTTTGTCAACAGCAAAGTTGATTACACTCTACTTGATTCTAGACCTATAATCGTGTCTGGTGTAGTTTCCAGTTTAATTCTTGACCCATCTAGCTGCCGAGTTCCTGGGATCGCCGTTTAGCTGCTACGACTGCGGCAATCAATGCTGAACGGAACCCAGCCCGCTCTAGCTCTGCGACTCCAGCAATCGTGGTCCCGCCAGGGCTAGTAACGCGGTCTTTCAACTCGGCTGGGTGCATTCCTGTCTCCTGCAACAGTTGGGCTGTTCCTCTAACAGTTTGCAGGGCGAGTTGCGTAGCGATCACCCTGGGTAATCCGGCTGCTACCCCCCCATCTGAGAGCGCCTCTACCATAAGCGCTACATAAGCCGGACCAGACCCTGATAAGCCGGTTACTGCATCCATCAGACCCTCTGGAACTTCGACCACTTCTCCAACGACAGCAAAAAGTTGCTCTGCCGTTTGTTTATGACCATCAAGGACATGCTCGCCCAGGGCGATCGCCGTCATCCCCGCCCCTACTGTTGCTGGAGTATTAGGCATTGCCCGGATCACAGGCTGTTGAGGAAAAGCTGCTTCTAGCTGACTCAACGGCACACCTGCCATGATGGATATGATCAGCTGCGGTGTATGCGTGACGCCTGCTAGCTCTGCTGCGATCGCCTGAAACACCTGAGGTTTCACAGCCAGCAACAAAACGGGTGTGCCTGAGGCTACAGCCCGATTTTCTGCGGTCATTCCAACACCGTACTCCTGCTCCAACAGAGCGCGACGCTGCTGTTGTGGCTCACTCACCAGCACTTCCGATGGCTGATAAATCTGCTGGGCAATCAGGCGAGATAATAGCGCTTCTCCCATTACCCCGCCGCCAATTATGCCAAACTTGACAACCAACTTAATAGTCCCCCAATCAGCTGCTAGTTTCTGGCTGTAAGTTTCCAGCAGACTAATAACTAACAACTGACAACTAACTTAACTGAGCCATCCGGTTAGATTCTGACGCCCAAGCAGGAGTGGGAGCTGTTGGCCGGGAAGGACGCCCTTGAGGCTGTGGCACCTCGTGTACGACACCTGTCTGTGTACTGACTTGGACACAGCTAGGCGTAAACAGAAAAATACTTTCACCAATTCGCTCTTGGTGGCCATCTAGAGCGTAGGTGCCACCAGCGACAAAGTCCACAGCCCGCTGCGCCTGGTCTGGATCCATAATTGTCAGATTTAATACTATAGACTTACGCTCCCGCAGTGCCTGAATCGCCTGCGGCATTTCCTCAAAAGAGCGCGGTTCCATCACCACCACTTCTGAAATTCCATTAGTGGCTCCGGGCATTCCGATCACATTGTTCATGGTTGATATTCCTGTTCCTGGATCTGTGGTAGCGACAACCCGTTCGCGCACCCGCCGACGTTGGCGGCGGTCTTCTTCTGCTGTAGGTTGAGCATTCTCTTCCTGGTAGAGATTCTGATACCCATCTCCTTCCTCTTCATACTCGTATTCATACTCTACTGGCTCATTCAGGCCAACAAAATCTCGGAGCTTAGAAAAGATATTGTTCACTAGTGACTCTCCCTGTTGATTCGCACCTACATTTAACCTGGAAAAGCTGCTAAAAGCAGCTCTAAGCGGGATGCACCCTGCACGTATTCAAGTTTTCGCTGCTTCTGATAGACCCCACGCCACATTTTGGATAAATAGGTGAGGGCTTACAGTCTAAGCCACGAAGTAGATTTGTGAGTAGCTAGCGCTCACTTCGCACAGTCATCTTGTAATAGTATCTCCTTCGCTCAAATATTTAACAAATTAGCAGTTGAATTTGGTCTATGGTCCGCCGAAACATCCGATTGTGTCCGAATCATGGAACACACATTCGTACCATTTACCTCACTCCAGTGGGTTGCTACTATTCAAGACGGGTCTCTCACCAAACAAAGTTCGCCCCAATCGCACCATTGTCGCACCTGCTTGCACTGCTAACCTGTAGTCGTCCGACATTCCCATTG
>CAXUIV010000221.1:0-3459 GCA_964250875.1 uncultured bacterium | reverse complement strand
ACCATTGTCGCACCTGCTTGCACTGCTAACCTGTAGTCGTCCGACATTCCCATTGAGAGCTGCTGCATTTGGATCCGAGACCAATTTTGCTGGTTGATTTTAGCGGCGAGTTCGCGGGTGCGGTTAAAGACGCTCAGAACTTCTGATTCTGTCAATCCTACAGAAGGAATCGTCATTAAACCCTGAATTTGCAGGCTTTCGCATCTGTCAAGCTCTGGTAGGTCGGCCAACAATTCTGGGACAGTCCAGCCCGATTTATTCGGGTCGCTCAGGAGTTTTACCTGAAGAAAAACCTGCGGTTTGAGTGACATCTCAGATGCCAGTTGGTTCAGTCGCTGAGCTAGTTTGTGACTATCTAATGAGTGGATATACTGAAACTGTTCCAAAGCTTTCTTCGCTTTGTTGCTTTGTAGACTACCAATGAAGTGCCAGGTAATATCTGGTAGATCTTGCAGTTCAGCTTGTTTACTAGCTGCTTCTTGAACGCGACTTTCGCCAAAATCTCGCACTCCGACAGCATAAGCTTCTCGCATTGCTGCTACAGATGTCTGCTTAGTGACGGCAATCAACTTCACTGTAGCTGGGAGGTGTTGGCGAACCTTGGCGATCCGCTCAGCAATTGAACTGGTCATTGGGGAATTCCCAAGCGAGACATCATTTCAGTTGTTCTACAGGATAATCTACTGAAAGGTTCTTTGCATAACCGTCTGAAGCTGTTCATGTTCTTGGATTTGACCACTGCGACGGAGCAAACGTAAGCGATTTTCCAGGAGCAAGCGGACCTCAGAACGGCTGATTGGCTCAAATTTCAAACCTGTAGCCCCGGTTGTTACTAAAAAGAATAAGCGCTGGGCGTAGAGGGTGGTGAACAACTCCTGTTTTTCTTCAACGAAACAAACTCTGAAGAGTAAACCAAATGTGGGATGAGTTAAGTAATTTTCTGTACTCATTAAGGATTAAGACAATGGATATTTCCCTTTATAAAGAGATGGGTGTGAAGGCTTGAGAGCAAATAAAACTAGGGAAAGATATATAGCAATCCTAAATCATTTGTGATGAATCATGGAGCATTTCCTACAAGCAGCCGCGCTCCCCAAAAAAACACTAGCCCTACCAACGCTACCCAGTCACCTCTTTTAAGCCGCAACTGATGCCACTGAACTCGGTGTGTATTTGGACTGGTAAAACCCCGCACTGTAATGGCATTAGCCATTTGCTCCGCCCGCAACAGAAGATTTTCTAGTAGCCTCTCTGCTACCATCAGCCAAACTCGCACTGCTCCCCGCACACCCAGCTTTTTCCAGTTGATTGCTCTCGTCTGTACAGAGCGGATTAAATTCTGTACTTCCTCTAAAACCAGAGGAATAAATCGCAAAGACAAGGTCAAAGTTAGAGCAATTTCAGTGACCGGCCAATTTAGCCGCCGCAACGGTCGCATCAAGCTCTCAATTCCAGCAGTAATTTCCTCCGGTGCGGTTGTGAGCAAGCACAAGTTGGTGCTGTAAATTACATTGAACAAAATAGTGCTGAGACTGACTGCTAGACCTAGGGAGTAGCGATTAACCGTAATTGGTCCTTGCTGAAATAGTATGTAGCGGTAGCCACTCGGCTGTGGCACCCTAGCGGGATTGGGTGTACTTACAGCAGTCGCTGGAGAGGACTTTTTCCCCCAACCGAAGGGGTTATACCAAGAACGATCTGGTGTGGTAGGACCGCTACTGGTAGGTAGCTGTTGCACCAGGGCTAGTTCGTCCGCTGGTAGGCGAAGCTGATATTTAGCACCCAATCCGTCAGGCATGACCGCTGCTAGAAGCAGGACAAAAAAGGAGAGTGTTAACAGCCAGCCCATTTGCTGCCGCCATACTCTTAGTGGAATACCTGCGGTCAACGTAATTCCAATCAGCAGAACCACCAGCAGCACTCGCCACTGAGAACTCGCCAGGACGTAGGTTGTCAAAAAGCTCATCAACCAAGCGAATTTAACTCGCGGGTCTAGTTGATGCAGCCAGGTTACAGGCTGTTCCAGGTATAAACCCAGCGGCAGCGATCGCAGTAAATCCATACTTCCTTAAACACGTGTGGCTCTGTTGGGACTGCCTTCCATCTCGCGGGTCTTCTTACTCCGCCAAAACAGACGAATCGGGGTGCCGACAAAACCTAGCTGTTGACGAAATTGCCGTTCTATGTACCGTCGGTAATTGTCGTTAAAGCGCTTAGAATCATTCACAAACAGAGCGATTGACGGCGGCTGGCTGCTGACTTGAGTGCCGTAGTAAATTTTGCCTTGACGTCCTTGGCGAGTGGTTGGTGGAGAGTGCCAACTGATCGCTTCTTCTAGCACTTCATTAATCACAGCGGTTGTCACTCGGCGTTTATGTGCCGTGGCTGCCGTATTCACCCTTTCCAGAATCTTTTCTACCCGCTGACCTGTCAAGGCACTCACAAAAATTGTCTCTGCCCAATCTATGAAGTGTAGCCGTTCCTTAAGATGCTCTTCGTATTCATAGATTGTGTAAGAGTCTTTATCGACAGCATCCCACTTGTTGACAACAACAATGCAAGCCTTACCTTCTTCCACAATTCGCCCGACTAGTTTTTGGTCTTGCTCCGTGACGCCATCTACCGCGTCTATTACCAACAGAACCACATCAGCGCGTCGGATTGCCTTAAAAGCCCGGTGAATTCCAAAGAACTCTGGCCCGTACTCAACGTTTTTCTTCTTGCGAATTCCAGCAGTGTCAATTAAGCGATAGGTTTGCTCCTGTCGTTCAATCACAGTATCAATAGCATCGCGGGTCGTACCAGAAATGGGGCTGACGATCGCCCGATTCTCTCCTACCAAAGCATTCAACAAACTAGACTTACCTACGTTAGGACGTCCGACAATGGCAACTCCAATCTCGTTTGTCTCCGGTAGTTCCCCTGCTGGAGGAAAATAAGTAATCAGTTGATCCAGCAACTCTCCCGTGCCATTGCCGTGAATTCCAGAAACAGGAAAAGGTTCACCCAAACCCAATTCCCAAAACTGGGCAGCCTGCACTAAACCTTGTTCTAGAGACTCACACTTATTCACCGCAAGCAGCACTGGCACCGGCTGTTGTCGCAGCCACTCAGTGATTGTCTCATCAGCTGGCGTTGGCCCCATCTGACCATCCACAACAAAAATAGCTGCACTTGCTTCTGCCAGCGCTAGAGTTGCCTGTTGACGGATTAAGGGCAAAAATTCAGTGTCATCATCAAATACAAGACCACCAGTATCAACCACCAAGAACTCGCGGTCTTGCCAAAAAGCAGCAGCATAGGTGCGATCGCGCGTCACACCCGGTTCATCATGCACAATCGCCGCATGGTGGTTACCAGCAAGCCGATTGACGATAGTAGACTTGCCCACATTTGGGCGGCCAATAATAGCAACAATAGGAAGAGACATAAACGATTTCCAGCTCCAACAGCTGGGTA
>CAXUIV010000220.1:0-7490 GCA_964250875.1 uncultured bacterium | reverse complement strand
ACAGAATAAATACACTACTTCAACTAGCAAACAAGGGAGCGAACAAACTAGAAGGCTTGCGTCTTATCAAAAACAAACTTGCAGCAGCGCGTGTTAATGCCAGAGTCGCTGAGAAGTATTTATGGCTATCTGTATCAAACAACTTTATATCTAGCCCATAAAGATTGTGCTTGCTCATGCGACGAGATTCAACTTTCTACCAATTCCAGCAATCACCAGCACTACTGTTTGAACTACTGATAATCCCGCCTGCAAATGCGTTGGACTACCGCTTTGATTCGCTGGCAGTCAAGGAACCAAAATTTGAGATTGATGGCGTATTTCTGCCGCCAGACACTGGTAGTCCGGGTGTCGAGGGCAAGCCCCAGAGGAGGCGCGGTATTTGCTAGCGCGATCGCAACGGGAGACCACAAACCCAGAAACCAGTCGCGCCATAATGGAGATGGTTTAGAATCAGACTTGTGTTCACACGATAGCCCATGGATGGAGAGGGACTTGAAAACCGCCTCTCTCCATCAATGAGAGAAGATAACGGGGGATGGGGTTAAAAAACTGGAATGATTCCCGTTTAAACCAGAGTGGTGTCTGTAATTTAAACAAAACTTGTAGCTGTAGCAGTGATTGCAGTTGTTAGCTAAGCTATGGGTGAAGTTCTCTGGAGTTTTTTGCCATCTTTATTGCTTCTTAACTTGGGATTTGCTTATCCGCATGACTTGAACGGCACAAAGAGACGACCCCCTCTAGTTTTTTGTAAAGAGTTAAATACTTTTTTGGTAATTTATGGCGTGTAGACTATGACTATAATTCAACCTAAGCAAGATGAAGCGGTAATTTATCATGGCCAGTTCGGAGACTTTACGATCACCCCAGATGATCGCACTGGCGTAATCACATACCGCGCCGGTTTGCTGGTGGCTGCCCTCAGTTTTGCTTTGGGGAGTTTCGGACTGCTGCTGGATCAAACCGGCACTATCTCGCCACTACTAACTCCACTCATTGCCTGTTTCGCTATAGCTTTGGGTATCAGTCTGGCGACGATTCACATTTATCTCGCTGTACTGCATCGGCTTCTCCAGATTTTTTGGGCAATTGGCAGTCTAGCGGTATTGGTACTGGCTTTTTCCAGTAGCGAACTGGCTCTAACCATTTACAACCATCCATCTGCAATGTTCGCTGTGGATTTTGCGTTCGCGGCTTTGACGGGAATTTATTTTAAAGAGGCGTTTTGCTTTAATCGGCTAGAAACAAAGCTGTTGACACCCCTAGTGCCAATTCTATTACTGGGACACCTACTCGGTATTTTACCTCTCCAGTGGGAGAGGATACTCCTGGGGGCTTGGGCTATCTTGTTTATAGTGTTTGCTCTTCGCAAGGTAGTACAACCGATTCCACCCGACATCGGAGATAAGTCCGTCTTTGCGTATTTAAAGGAACATCGTACAGCCAAAGCGTGAGCCGAGCGCTGTCTTTGTTACTACGAAGCTACTAAGTATCTAAGCTGCATACTCCTTGTAAAGCCTGTTCGTCCTCCGTTGTCCGCAGCTGAAATTGCGATGTTTCGGTCGGTGATTGACTACGGGCAGTTTAGACAAGAGTTGTCGCTTAAATCCGCGACGAATTATTAGCGCGAGACAGCTAGCCGCACGACCAGCGGTGCAACTTTCTTATGAATCTGTATATGAATTGGATCAATACTGCGCTCATTCTTAGCTCTTTAAATGGATTTCACCAAACAGCGCTAGCTCCCCATTTCTCTCACGTGATCGGTAAAAGCAGTTCTTTATTATATGCCGGTTTCGTCTCTAATCAGGAGGATAGTGAATTTCCCTTAGAACTTAATGAGAATATCTGTCGTAGCATGCCTGTTGGGGTAGGAATTCCAGGATTTCAACCAGGAATTAACAGAAGCGATATCCTCCGGATGTTTGGTGTACCAACAGGCATGACTTCAGGCTATTGGCCCAACACCCGAGCGATGTTCTACGAGCTGATCCCCAATCAGGTTAGTTTAGGATTTCTAGTTGACAGCGACTCTGGACGGCTGCGTCAGACAGAGGCGGCTTTTGCCAAAGAGATTGATTCTCAGGTAATGATGGTGACGGTGAACGGCATGTTAGGTTGCCGCCTCAATGAACCGATCAAGCAGGGATTGCAACAAGTGTGGCAGCGGCAGTCTCGCCGCTACTCCTTTAGCATTGGTTCATTGAAAGGTTTGATAGAGCGGGATCGTCGCGACCGTGTTTATGTGGGGATTTGGGAAATGGGCTTACATTGAACGAATTCGGAATTCGGAATCAACGGTAGTTGGGCAAACGCTCAACAGATTCAAAATCTGTAGAATTAGCTCGCGTGTGGGAATACTAGATCCAGCGATCGCGAGGATGAGTCATTGATAGAGGAACGTGCCTTCTGGGTGGCTTGGTCTCAAATTCCTGGAATTGGCCCAGTTTTGCTGCAAAGGCTACAGCAGGAATTTGGTACTTTGGCTGCGGCTTGGTCAGCTAGACCGGCTGAACTGGGCAGAGTCGAGGGGTTGGGATGTCAGACAATTGAAGTGGTGGCGAGTGTGCGATCGCGCCTGCATCCAGAACAACTGCTACAGCAGCATGAACAGGAAAATCCTCATTTCTGGACACCAGGGGCAGCCGCATATCCCCGCTTGCTGTTGGAACTTCCCGATCCGCCGCCCGTCCTGTACTACCGAGGTGAAGTTGAACTCCAAGAGAATCAAGGCATCAAACCACTGGTTGGGATTGTCGGTACCCGCGATCCCTCAGAGTACGGTAAGCGTTGGACTCGCAAAATTAGTACAGCCCTAGTCCGGAATGGCTTTGGCATCGCTTCTGGCTTAGCTGACGGAATTGATACCCAAGCTCATCTCAGTTGTCTGGAGGCTGGTGGTAGGACAGTAGCAGTTTTGGGCACAGGGGTAGATGTTGTTTATCCCCGACGTAACCAAGAACTCTACAACCAAATTCTCAAACAGGGATTGGTTCTGAGTGAGTACCCAGCCGGGACACCACCTGACCGTACCCGCTTTCCCCGCCGTAATCGGATTATCGCCGGAATCAGCCGTGCAGTGATGGTGATGGAGGCCCCGACGAGATCGGGTGCCCTGATTACAGCCCGCTTTGCTAATGATTATGGTCGCGATGTCTACGTGCTGCCGGGAAGGCTTGATGATGACAAATCGCAAGGCTGCTTGAGACTGCTGAATCAAGGAGCGCAACCGATCCTTAGGGAATTGGACGAGCTGTTAAAAATGTTGGGAGCGATGCCAGCGCTAGATCCATCCCAGTCGTCCTCATCAGTAGAGCAGTTGCCCTTACCAAACTTGGAGCCAGAGTTTTTGCAGGTACTGGAGGCGATCGCCCTAGAGGCTATCCCCTTTGACTCTGTTGTGCGTCAAACCGGCTTAGCACCTAGCTTTGTCTCTAGTGCTTTGTTGCAGTTAGAACTGATGGGGTTAGTGTCCCAGTTGCCAGGTATGCGCTACCAGCGCTGCTAAGTTCTCGTTTCAACGCTGTACTATATGGTGGCATGAGACATGGAGATTAAACTTCTTGGCGTGAATGAAGTTCCCGCCGCCAACGTTCGGCTGCTAGTCCAGCAGCTGCAAGAATGACCAGTGCGGAGACGCGAAAGGTTCCCTGAAAGCCGTAGACTAATCCGTCAACTGGTGCTGTTGTGACATCAACGCTTGGCGCTAGGTGGTCGTGAGTGAGAGCGAGGGTCGCAAATAGAGAGGCTAGCAGCGGTAGTCCGGCAATTTGTCCTAGAGTACGCGATAGAGACAACAGCCCAGAGGCAATGCCTAGCCTTTCTCTTGGGACTCCCCCCATGATGGCGCTGTTATTGGGTGATTGGAACATTCCTAACCCTAAGCCAAAAGGTGCGTACCGTAGTAGGTAGCCTAACATCGTCAATGAGGTGTCAAATGTACTGATAAGTAGGCAACCGATCGCTAAGAGGAGCAGCCCGATTAAGGTAACGATGCGTGGGCCATAGCGATCAGACAAAGAGCCAGAGAAGGGTGAGATAGTTCCACCCAAGACTGGCGACACAGCCAGCAGTAGCCCTACCTGCTGAGTAGAATAGTGCTTGACCAATTCTAGAAAGAAGGGTGTAATAAAAATTGCACCGGCAACAACAATAAACACCAGCAAGGCGATCAGCAAACTGAGGCTAAAGTCAATGTTACGAAATATACTCAAGTCGAGCATCGGCTGTTTCAAGCGAGCCTGAAGCAATAAAAAGCACGCCAATCCGACAGCCGCAAGGGTGAGCAAGGCTAGGGTCGAGCCACTGCCAAATCCCTGCCTCTGCCCAAATGTCATACCGAGGGCAAAACTGCTTAGAGTTAGTGTCATCAACAGCGCACCGAGCCAATCAAAGCGTTGTCCAAACCCACTGCCTTTAGAGGACGGTACAAAGCGAGCCGTGATAAAACAGGCGAACATACCCAGTGGGACGTTGACCAAGAAAATAGTGCGCCAGCCAGCTATGCCGATTAGCAGTCCGCCCACAGTTGGACCAAGGGCAATCCCCAATGAGACAACCGCACCGATGATACCTAAGGCACGTCCCCGCTCCGAGTCAGGAAAGACTTCAGTGATGATCGCCGCCCCTAGTGCCGACATAAACACAGCACCTAGTCCTTGCAGAGTGCGAAAGGCAATGAGCCACTCAACTCCTGGTGCGAGTCCACAGAGTAGTGAACTGATCGTAAAGATGACTAGACCAGTTAGGTATAGGCGCTTCTTCCCAAACATGTCGCCCAAGCGAGCTACGCCTAATACTAAGGCTGTAACGACGAGTAGATAGCTCAAGACGACCCATTGAATAGTGGCAAAGTCGGTGTGGAGAATTCTAACCAGCGAGGGCAGGGCAATGTTGACTATACTGACGTCAAGGGTAAACATCAGTACGCCTAGTCCAATACCGAGCATCGCCCACCATTTACTTTGAGGTGGTTGAACTGTTTGCGTGTTACTCATAATGGCCAAGATAAGCTAGTAGACTCGGTTCAACTAAATATCTTTTACCAATTTAGAGATTGTTACAAACAAACGGGTTAAACGCAGCGAACATATCCTAAGACTGGCGTTTCTTCTGACGGGAAAGTCGCTTTAACTGCCTGTGCTTAGCAAAGGCTTTGCGCTTGCGTTTTTCAATGGGTGTTTCAAAATGACGATGTTTCTTCATGTCAGGAAAGATCTCCGCCTTGGAAACCGCCTGCTTGAAGCGACGTAGGGCTGACTCTATTCCTTCATCTTGGCCCTTAAGTACTTGAGTCATGCGCTTTCCTCCTATTAATGCGCTTGTATTGGCAGTGGGGCTGACAAGCAATTTTAAAAGCCATATTGCCAGACAGGGCAGATTTAAAAGTCTGCCCAAAAGACCTAAAGGTAATCCTAAGCTAGGATTGCCTAATAGCGTCTTGAATCTCTATTGTTCGTCCGTCCACCAGGTCTCTCTTCACGCGGCTTAGCCTTGCTCACCTTTAATCCACGGCCCATCCATTCGGCACCATCCAGAGCTTCAATCGCCGCCGACTCTTCAGCCTCGGTTCCCATTTCGACAAAGGCAAAACCCCGCATCCGACCTGTCTCTCGGTCTGTGGGCAGTTGAACACGACTGACGGTTCCGTATTCAGCAAAAACTTGACTGAGGTCTTCTTGTGTAACCTCGAAGGAGAGGTTACCGACATAAATTGACATGAATCATCTCCAAAATCTTTGAGTGTAGAGAGTTAGATCCGGAGATAGGCTTGTCACTGCTAAAGAGCAAACTGCACAGCCGAATTTAATCTTTCATCTACATACTAACCTGGAGTAGGGGTAATGTTACGGTAGCTGTCACTCAGAGCACCACCGCAACACTACCCCTAACTCCATCGTACCGTCTGAGAAAATCAGAATCCCCGGCGATTAAGCTGGTACTTGTTTTTTCTGCGCTCGCGTCCAGTGGCGGTGTTGAGCGATCGCCGGAATGAGCGTTTGAGCAAACGCATTCATATCGGCGGCGCTGCGGCTCACCACAATCCCCTGGTCAAACTGTAATCCTTCCGGGGATGTGATGCTGGGAATATCGGAAGCTGTGAGTAAATCAACTCCCTCACCCGTTGCAGCAATTGTTTTGCAGTGCTTAAAGGCTTCGTTGACAAAGTGAATTGCATCTCCCTGCGTTTTCAGCATTTCGACACTCTGCTTTCCACCAGGAACGTAGACAGCATCATACATCACCGAAGCAGCAGTGAGAAATGTCTTGTCCACTTCCACTTCTTGCCCCTCGGCACTCTTAATCATGCCTTTGAATTTCGACACAACTTCTGGGTGCGCTCCAGCAGCTTTCAACGCCTGCTTCACCTCTGTTAGCTGCGACTTGTTGAAGCCGTCTGCCGCCAGAATGGCAATTTTTCGCGCCTTCACTGTGTTCTTAGCAGTGTTTTCCATGCTCAAAGCCGGTGAACTCTTCCCGTGATTTTGAGTAACTGCCTCAGTTGGAGCCGCCACACCAATGCCCTGAGCCACTTTCTTGGCCAGCTCGTGATCAACGTGGTTGAATAGCTCGACCATGCGCTCTCGCACCTCTTTGCTCTCAACCTTGCCTAGCTCGAAGTGAGCAGCTTCTACAAGATGCTCCTTTTCTGGCATTGACAGACTGTTCAAAAACAGAGTGGCTTGACTGAAGTGGTCGCTAAAGCTTTCACTCCGCTTGCGGATTTTTCGCCCCTCTACCTTCTCGGCGTAGTGTACAAACCCACCCATTGATTCTGGAGCCGCCATTGGACAGCCACCACCCAATGAGTTGGGGAAGTAGTTCGTGCGGCTCTGTGGGATCTTCATCTGCATCACACCGTCACGCTGATTGTTGTCTACAGGGGAGAGTGGACGGTTAATGGGCAGCTCAGAATGGTTAGCGCTACCCAGTCGATGCATTTGAGTATCGATATACGAGAATAGCCGTGCTTGCAGCAGCGGGTCGTCGCTGAAGTCGATACCAGGAACAACGCGAGATGGTTGAAAGGTGACTTGCTCAGTCTCAGCAAAGAAGTTTTCGGGGTTGCGGTTGAGAGTCATCTTGCCAATCGGCTGCACCGGCACCACTTCCTCCGGGATCAGCTTCGTCGGATCGAGAATGTCGATGCCGTACTTGGATTCATCCTCTGCTTCGATGATTTGAACACCCAGCTCATATTCTGGATAGATGCCCATCTCAATCGCTTCCCATAGCGCCCGACGATGGTAATCAGGATCTTTACCTGCTAGCTTTTGCGCCTCATCCCACATCAAGGAATGAACTCCCAGGATTGGCTTCCAGTGGAATTTGACAAAGCGGGCTTTACCCTGCTCGTTGACAAAGCGGAAAGTATGCACTCCAAAGCCCTGCATCATGCTGTAACTGCGGGGAATGGCCCGGTCAGACAGCACCCACATGATCATGTGCATTGATTCTGGCATCAGCGAGATGAAGTCCCAGAAGTTATC
>CAXUIV010000219.1:1224-7492 GCA_964250875.1 uncultured bacterium | reverse complement strand
AACTGCTTTTTACAGGCTCTGCGTCTTGGCAATTCCAACTTTTAAGTCTACCAAAGGGCGTATACGCATGGAGACGAGCGTCGGGTTAGTCTATGTTAAGTTTTGCTGCCGTTCCAGCCGAGGGCAGTGGGGGCCTTGTTTTTGGTTTTTGGTTGTTAGTAATACAAACAACTAACAACCAACAACTAGCAGCAATGCGGTATAAGTTCAGTGGGCATGTGAAGTAACTGGGCAAAATACCCAGATGAGAAGCGTGTCAATACCGGCGTTGAGAGAGATAAAGCTATGACATCTGTTCAGGACAAGACCGCGACCGATGACCAATCGGTTCAGCCCGCTGAACCCTGCGTGATCGTCATCTTCGGCGCTGCCGGGGACCTGACCAAGCGTCTGCTCATTCCAGCGTTTTATAACTTAGGACGCAGTCATCTGTTGCCCCAAGAGTTTGCCATCGTTGGCTTCGCTCGCCACGAGATGAGTAGTGACGACTTCCGCGCCAAACTGAGCCAGGACATCCAGGAATTTGCTAAAGGCCCAGTGGATCCTGCCCTTTGGGATTGGTTTGAGGAGCGATTCTACTATCTGACTGGGAACTTCGACGACGAGAGTGCCTATCAGAAGCTGAGAGATTTGCTGACTACTGTAGACCAAGAGCGCGGCACTCGCGGCAATTATCTTTATTACCTTGCAACTGCCGATAACTTTTTCTCGGAAATTGTGCAGCAACTTGGTAAGGTGGGGCTGGTGAACGAATCAGAGGGGTGGCGACGAGCGATCGTTGAGAAGCCCTTTGGCCATGATCTGGAATCAGCACGCGCCCTTAACCAAGAACTTGGTAGTGTGCTAAAAGAAAGCCAAGTCTACCGTATTGATCACTACTTGGGAAAAGAGACGGTACAGAATATTTTGGCCTTTCGCTTTGGTAATGGTCTGTTTGAGCCAATCTGGAACTACCGCTACATTGACCACGTCCAAATTACTGTGGCTGAGACAGTAGGGGTTGAAGGCAGGGGAGGCTTCTATGAGGGCGCGGGGGCATTGCGGGACATGGTCCAAAACCACTTGTTCCAGCTACTAGCGATGACGGCAATGGAGCCGCCGTTGTCATTTGACGCTGATGCATTGCGTGATGAAAAGTCTAAATTGCTACGGGCGATCTTGCCCTTAAGTGAGGCAGACGTTTCGTCGCAGGCAGTACGCGGTCAGTATGACGAGGGCACGGTCCAGGATAAGCCCGTATCTGCTTACCGAGCTGAACCGCGAGTCGCGCCGGACTCCAACACGGAAACTTTTGTAGCCTTGAAGCTGATGATTGATAACTGGCGCTGGGCAGGTGTGCCATTCTACCTCCGCACTGGTAAGGTTATGCCTCAGCGGGTGAGCGAAATCGCTATTCAGTTTAAGCGCGTGCCACACTTGATGTTCCGCCAGACTTCTGTTGAAAAGCTCACTCCCAATTTTTTAGTGCTGCACATTCAGCCAGATGAAGGTATTAGCCTCCAGTTTGGAGCGAAAGTACCTGGTCCGGCTGTGCGTATGAGTGCAGTAGAGATGGACTTCCACTATGCGGACTACTTTGGTATGACACCAAGTACTGGCTATGAGACGCTACTCTATGACTGCATGATTGGTGACGCCACACTGTTTCAACGGGCTGACAATGTCGAGCTTGGATGGAGTGTGGTGCAGCCAATTCTAGACGATTGGAAAAGCTCACCGCTGGGAAATCCCAATTATGCTGCGGGCACCTGGGGACCCAAGGAGTCTATGGAGTTGCTACACCGAGACGGTCGGCACTGGAGAATTGGGTAGCGGTGAAAGATAGGAGAACGGGGGCTTTGATGTCCCCTTCGGGGGTAGCTACATCTTTCCACCTTTCCGCCTACTCATTCTCTATGCAGTTCTATCTCCCCACCTTTCCGCCTACTCATCTTTACCCTGTACGGTTGTATAGGCTATTGGCATAGGTAAAGATTAAATCAGGGTGTGCCTGCTACGTATCTATGCTGTCGGAGACACAGATTCTGCTGATTAAAAAAGAGGTGTTTTTGCAAAAGCTTGAGGAATATTGCTTTTGGCCTAAGAATCTCTCTGACTAAATGGTTAGGATGTTGATGTTCTAACAGTTGCAGAATCTAAAAGTTTAATGGACCTCCTTAGGTAGTTGGCTATAAGAGCCGGTGGATCCTGTCGAGCGTGAACGAACACATGGACTTTGAAGCAAGTGTACGCACTAATAGAACGAGTAAGATCTACACTGGCGGTGCTGGCAACGTCAACTTTTTGACATCGGTGTCGTCAGCGATACATATCTTAACAGAGCCACATTCAATCGTTGCTAATCTCGTTTATACTAGTCTCGTAGCAATTAAGAAGTCCAGTAAATGTACAGATGACAAACAGCACCGCCGTACCCTGTGCAAGGAGAGGCTTCTGCAACACCTCATGTTCCGATACTGGCTCAGCCCTGGCTCAGACTGCAACCGAATAGGCGGCATTGATGAAAGCAGTGCTGTCCAGAGTGCAGCGAAATTGATAGCAAAGAAGATCAGATGGTTCCTGGCAGTGCCGCTCGCCATGGTGATTGCCATGCCAGTGCAAGCTCAGTCTGTAGTTCCAAGTGCTGACGGCACAAATACAGTTGTAAACCAAAACGGCAATCGTTTTAATATCAGTGGTGGTACGACAGCGGGGAGCAACCTCTTTCACAGCTTCACACAGTTTAATCTCAACTCTAGCCAGACGGCTAACTTTCTCTCCAACCCATCAATTCAAAACATCCTAGGCCGGATCATCAATGGGAAACCCTCAGTAATCGACGGACTGATCCAAGTCACTGGTGGGAATTCAAACCTGTTTTTAATCAACCCATCGGGCATCGTTTTTGGTTCGAACGCTCGCCTGAACCTGCCATCTGACTTCACAGCTACAGCTGCTAATGGGATTGATTTTGGTAACAGTCGATTCAACTCCATTGGTGACAACAATTATGCAGCCTTGGTAGGAACACCCACTGCTCTTGCCTTCTTAACACCACAGCCAGGAGCTATTGTTAACGCAGGTGAATTAGCTGTAGGCAAGGGACAAAATCTAAATCTATCAGGCGGCACTGTGGTGAGTACGGGGCAACTGTCAGCCCCAGGCGGTAATGTCACAGTGGCAGCAGTGGCAGGGGGAAGCTTATTACGTATCAGTCAACCAGGACACCTACTAAGCTTAGAAATTCAACCGTTGGCTACTGATCCCAGCCTCCCTACTGCCCCTTCTCTACCCCAACTGCTGACGGGCAGTGGAGATGTTGGTAATGCCACAGGTTTGGTTGTCAATAGCAATGGTCAAGCGCAACTGACTGGTTCTGGCATCGCAGTAACCAACGGGGATGTCGTCGCACAGCAAGTGACATCTCAGACGGCGACTCTTTCAGCTAATCACAACTTAACGCTGCCTCCAGGAACAAGCTTAAATACCACTGCCGATTTAAATCTCCTAGCGCAGAACACAGTGCAGGTAAGAGATAGTGTGACCGCTCCCTTTACTGCCCACGCAGGAGGAAACCTGTATCTTCAAGGAAATCAAGGAATTGATATCTTTGCCTTAAATAACCCTGCTAGTGGTTTTTTCTCTGGGGGAGATCTGGTATTGCGTTCTGCCAACACAGTAGGAGGTGATGCTCACTTCAGTGCTGGTGGTAGTTTTCGGGTAGAACAGTTGGATGGAACTCTTGGGAATTTATATAGTCCCTACGATCCGGTGATTCTGGCAGACGGCGATGTCCAACTAGCTAACTACACAGGAGCCTCACTGCACATCCTGGCAGGGGGTAGTGTCACAATTCCAGGTCAGATTCAAATAACAGGCGTAGATACAGCGGCAAACACGATTAATCCATCTAGCCCCGATCCTTTTCTCCAGAAGCTGGCCAACGTCACTTTGTCGAATGGCACTCCTTTGGTCATAAACGGCAGTACTCAACCAACTCTGGACATCCGCGCTGGCATTGACTGGACGCTACTGGGTGGTTTGCCAGCAAGCACTGTTAACCCTGCGCTTACACCTCCTGCTACCTATAACTCAGCAACGAGTGCAGATATCACATTAGGTCAGATCACCACTAGCCAGGGTGTACCGGCAACGGTCTTTTTAACCAATCAGTACATGCCAAATGCGGCATTAACTGGTGGACAAATTACAGTCAATACAAACGGAAATAATGCAATTACACTCAATAGTCCATCAAGCTCATTAATAATCGACTCCCGAAGCGGCATCGCACTTCGCAACAGTGCCAATAATGGCCCCTTAAGCGTTGCTGGCAATATTACTTTAATTGCTAACAACGACATAACTGCCGCAACAATTAGATCCTCTGTTGCAGGTGCGGCTCCAGGTGATATAAGCCTCACTAGCAGTAACGGTAACATCGACACATTTTTGATAAGCGCAGACTGCACTAGTGTTTGCAGCCGTGCTGGCAATATTACCGTTAATGCCCAGGGCAACATTAGTGTGGCTGCTATATCTGCTATTGCGCCCAGCGGAGGAAACGGCGGCAACATCAGCGTTAACAGCAGCAACGGCACAATTAATGTACCGACACCCTCCGCCTCACAGCCATACACGCCCGGTTCCGGTGCCTCTTACATCAGGTCTTATGCTGCTGGTGCTAGTGGGAATGGAGGCGCGCTCTCGCTTAGTGCTGCTGGTGCTATAAACGTACTCGATACGATTGATTCTCACTCCCAAGCAGGTCTTGGTGGAAATGTTAACCTCACCAGTGGTGGTGTGATGACAATTTATGGCATCAATTCCTCTGCTGCTGGTACTAGCAGTAATGGCAGCACAACTACACCTAGTGCTGCTGGTACTAGCAATAATGGCAGCACAACCACACCTAGCGCTGCTGGTGCTAGCAGTAATGGAGGCGCGATCGCGCTTAGTGCTGCTGGTGCCATCAACGTACTCAGTACAATTGACTCTCATTCTCAAGCAGGGCTTGGTGGAAACGTTAACGTTACTAGTGGTGGTGCGACGACGCTCCAGAGCATTAACTCCTTAGGCTCTACAACGGCTAGTGCTGGCAGTGGAGGCAATATTGCGATCGCCAATACGGGTTTACTGAACGTCACAGGAAACTTGAACTTGGGTGGAGCCTTGAGTCAAACCGGAGTAGGGGCGGTGAGTCTGGCAGGCAATATCACTACTAACAATAGTAACGTTAGCTTCAGTAGTCCGGTAGCTCTCACTGGTGGTGTTATCTTTAATTCCGGAAGTGGCAACCTTACATTCGGTTCTAGCTTAGCGGCAGGCAGTAACCCCTTGACCCTAGCGGCGAGTGGGATCGATTTTAACGGACCAGTGTCTGGCACCAGTACGCTGGTGCTACAGCCTACAAACAGTAGCCAAAATATTGCGATCGCCCCCACCGCTAGCGTTGCTGGCGCTTTGAATCTGACAGCCAAAGACCTTACCGCTCTACAAAAAGGTTTTAGCTCCATCACCATTGGTCGAAGCGATGGTAGCGGCATTATTACCATTGGTAATGATGTAATCTTTAAAGACCCAGTGACTATTCAGTCGGCTGTGGGAGCAGGCGCGATCGCCGCCACTGGCAAAATTACAGGTAACGCTTCTGTCAATCTCTTAGCGAACAGCAATATCTCCACAAGTGACATTACTGCCTCTGGTGGTATTTCCCTCAATAGCAGCACAGGAGCTATAGGAACAGGTAATTTGACTGCCTCTGGTGGTATTTCCCTCAATAGCAGCACAGGAGCTGTAGGAACAGGTAATCTGACCTCCTCAGGATCAGCTGTTAGTATCATAGCTAACGATAGGATTACTACTGGCATAATTAACTCTAGTTCTGCTACTGGCAACGGTGGCTCAGTCACCCTTGACCCGAAGAATAATATTGTAGTTACCTCCATTAATGCTCAGGGTGGTCCCAAAGGAAGCGGCGGTAAGGTTAGCGTTACAACTGACCGTTTCTTTCAAGCTTTAGGTACCTTCACGGCTCAGAACGGTGTCAATGCCAGTATTTCAACTGCTGGAGGAGTTGGAGGTGGATCAGTCACCATCCAAGAAGGCAGTGGAGCCACAGGTGTTCCCTTTGTCGTAGGCGATCCTACAACCAGCGGCACCGCCGGAGCCATTACGTCTGGCGCAAAAAATAGTACGATTTTACCGTCTCAATCATTTACAGGCACAACGACCCAAGGCAACATTAAGATCGTTACTCCAAAACCGCTTAACCCGATAGATCTAACAA
>CAXUIV010000219.1:0-1124 GCA_964250875.1 uncultured bacterium | reverse complement strand
ACACAATCATCTTCCAACCAGTCAAGTAGCGGTACAGGGACACAATCATCTTCCAACCAGTCAAGTAGCGGTACAGGGACACAATCAACCTCTAGTAACAGCCCTAACTTGCCTACAAGTGATGCTGCTCTGGTTGGGATCAACGAGTCTTTGACAAGTCAGTTTCAGCAGTATCTTGGGGTTGGCAACGCACCGAATTCAACGACAAATCCCCGTGCCACACTGCAACAAGTTGAGGCAGAGACTGGCATAAAACCAGCACTTGTCTATGCGGCCTTTGTGCCTGCCACGGTATCACTAGAAAAGGCGGTACCAAACAGATCTGTAGATTCACGCGATCCAGAGTCGCCGGTTAATCTTCAAGAAGGTATACCACAGTTAAACAGGCAAGATAGCGACCAACTAGAGCTAATTCTAGTAACAGCTCACGGTCAAACGATTCGTAGACGAGTCAAGGGAGCTACACGTGCCCGAGTGCTGGCAGTAGCAGCCCAATTTGAGGATCAAGTTAGCAATCCCAATGAAGTTGACTCTGATGACTATTTAGAGTCAGCTCACCAACTTTACCGCTGGTTAGTGACACCTATAGAGGCTGATTTACAGGCTCAGGGTAGCCAGAACCTAGCATTTATCCTGGACGCGGGCTTGCGCTCTATTCCCATGGCTGCGCTGTACGATGGGCAAAAATTTTTGGTTGAGAAGTACAGCATGGGTTTAATGCCTAGCTTGAGTTTGACTGATACTCATTACAGCGACCTGCGTCACAGCCAAGTTTTAGCCATGGGCGCTGACCACTTCACCCAGCAAAATTCTCTGCCTGCTGTCCCCGCCGAGTTGGAGATGATTACCAAGGGATTGTGGCAGGGTAAGTCTTTTCTCAACAACGCCTTTACTTTAGAGAATCTCAAGTTCCAGCGCAAACAGACACCATTTGGCATCGTTCACTTAGCTACTCACGCCGTATTTAAGCCAGGGGCACCCAGCAACTCTTACATCCAGTTGTGGGACACGCGGCTGCAACTGAACCAGCTGCGGCAACTGGGCTGGAATCATCCACCCGTAGAACTATTGGTGCTAAGTGCCTGCGAAACGGCCTTGGGAGATGAAGATGCAGAATTGGGCTT
>CAXUIV010000218.1:0-7498 GCA_964250875.1 uncultured bacterium | reverse complement strand
AAAAATTTGCCCGCGCTGCAAATATTCCTGGGTTTCGCAAGGGTAAAGTTCCTCGCCAAATACTGGTCCAGCGTATGGGCTTGGGCCAGATCAAAGCAGCAGCTGTGGAAGACCTGGTTCAAGACAGCATTGAGAAAGCCATCAAACAACAAGAGATTGAGGCGATTGGTAGGCCGCAGCTGCGCTCGTCTTTTGAGGAATTAGTGAACCAGTATGAGCCGGGAAAACCTTTCACTTTCCTAGCGGCTGTGGATGTGCAGCCAGAGGTGAAGCTAAACCAGTACATCGGCTTACAGGTCCAAGCAGAGGAAGTCAAGTATGACCCCGCAAAAGTTGATTCGGTGCTGGAGGAAAACCGAGAAGAGATGGCAACGTTGATTCCAGTCGAAGGGCGTTCGGCTCAGATTGGTGATGTTGCTGTAGTCGATTTTCAAGGCCATCTGGTGAGTGAGAGCGGAACGGAGACGGAGCAGCCGGAGGAGATTCCTGGTGGTCAGGCTACAGATTTTCAAGTGGAGTTGAAAGAAGGTCGCTTTGTTGCAGGCTTTGTAGATGGCATAGTAGGAATGCAGCCGGGGGAAACCAAGGAAGTCTCAGCCCAGTTTCCTGAGGACTATGCCCAAAAAGATATGGCAGGCCGAGCAGCTGTGTTCACAGTAACGCTGAAAGAGCTGAAAGAAAAGGAACTGCCGGAGCTAGACGATGAGTTTGCTCAAGAAGCCAGTGAGTTTCAAACCCTAGCAGAGTTGCGCTCTTCCCTTGAGTCTCGATTTCAAGCTGAGGCTGAGCGTCAACTGAAAGCCAACAAGGAGCAAGCGCTTTTAAGTGAACTTTTAAAACATTTGGAAGTGGATTTGCCAGAGACTCTCATTGAGCAAGAAGTCAACAACCTGCTGACTCAAACGGCGATCCAACTGAGTCAGCAAGGGCTAGACGTTAAGAAGCTATTTACGCCAGAAAATATTCCCCAGTTTCGAGCGCGATCGCGGCCTGATGCAATTCAGCGTCTTCGGCAAGCAATGGCGCTGCAAGAAGTGGCTAGACGTGAGTCCATCCAGGTTGAGAAAGCGGAAGTTGATGGCCGGGTGAAGGAACTGAAAGAGCAGTACGCAGATCAAGACGTTGATCCAGACCGACTGCTTGAGGTAGTGGAGGATGAATTGTTAAAAGAGAAAATTATGAGCTGGCTAGAGGAACAGGCGACTCTTGAACTTGTCCCTGAAGGTTCTCTGACACCTGTACTTGACCCTGAGGAGGAAGCGGAAGCCATGGCATCCGTAGACGTATCTCAAGCGCCTGAAGTTACCGATGCTCTAAATCAATCTGCACCCGACTTTGAAGAGGTTGTCACACCCACGGATACTGCCCCAGAATCTGCCCCAGAATCTGCTGTCGTTGCTGAAACGCCCCAAGCCGCTCAGGATAACAAGACAGGGAGCTAGGGTGTCAGAGGGGGAAAGGCTGAAGCTAGCTCCATGTATCCTCGGCTCTAATCTCTCCATTCCCCCTACGCATCAAGCTAGTTGCAAAACAGATAAGGCATAATAGTTTACAGATAGCGGATACAGTCATCCCCATTGTTTGAAAGAGGACCGCCTCTCGCTGCACCGCGTTTAGTTACACTTCTCAAACCTTTTTATGTTTGTATCCCAGTCTTCAAATTACCCAATTAGCAGCGCGCATCGACCAGAGATTCATTCCCTCGGTCCCACCAACATTGTTCCTATGGTTGTGGAGCAATCTGGAATGGGTGAACGGGCTTTTGACATCTACTCACGGCTACTACGAGAACGAATCATCTTCCTTGGTACCCCTGTAGACGACGCCGTCGCTGACTCAATTGTGGCTCAGTTGTTGTTTTTAGATGCTGAGGATCCAGAAAAGGACATTCAGCTGTACATCAATTCCCCTGGTGGTTCCGTAACGGCAGGGATGGCGATTTATGACACAATGCAGCAAATTCGCCCCGATGTTGTTACCATCTGTTTTGGATTAGCTGCCAGTATGGGTGCGTTTCTGCTCACAGCTGGGTCATCCGGCAAGCGGATGTCTCTACCCAGTGCGCGAATTATGATTCACCAACCGCTTGGTGGCGCTCAAGGACAAGCCGTTGACATTGAGATTCAAGCCAAAGAGATTCTCTATCATAAGCGCAGGCTGAACGAGCTACTGGCTCATCATACAGGTCAGCACCTAGAGCGAATTGAAGCCGATACGGAGCGGGACTTTTTCATGTCGGCAGCTGAGGCCAAAAACTACGGCTTAATTGACCAGGTTATTTCCAGGCAAAATCTCCCCAAGGCGGGTGAACCAGTCACTACAGTGAATTAAGAGGCATTTATGTCAAAGTACGACTCCCACTTAAAATGTTCCTTCTGCGGCAAATCTCAAGAGCAGGTGCGTAAGCTGATTGCCGGACCGGGAGTCTACATCTGCGATGAGTGTGTTGACCTATGCAATGAAATTTTAGATGAGGAGTTGCTGGATTCAAATACGGCTGCACCCCAGCCAGCACCTCGCTCAGAACCTCCAACCCGGCGGCGCAGTCGTTCGGCTAATCTCTCGTTTAGTCAAATGCCCAAGCCACGGGAGATTAAAAAGCACCTGGATGAACACGTTATTGGTCAAGACGAAGCGAAAAAAGTCTTATCGGTCGCAGTCTACAACCACTACAAGCGGCTGAGCTTAGTCCAGCCCAACACCAACGGCAAAGCGGCACCACCAGAGGAAGTGGTAGAGCTGCAAAAGTCAAACATCCTGCTGATTGGTCCTACTGGCTGTGGTAAAACGCTGCTAGCTCAGACCCTAGCAAAAATCTTGGAGGTTCCCTTTGCTGTAGCAGATGCGACAACGCTGACGGAGGCAGGGTACGTCGGAGAGGATGTAGAAAACATCTTGCTGCGCTTGCTCCAGGTGGCAGATTTGGATGTGGAGGAGGCGCAGCGGGGTATTATATACATTGACGAGATCGATAAGATTGCTCGGAAGAGTGAAAATCCCTCGATTACGCGGGACGTCTCAGGTGAAGGCGTGCAGCAAGCTCTGCTGAAGATGTTAGAGGGGACGATCGCCAACGTTCCGCCTCAAGGGGGACGTAAGCATCCTTATCAAGACTGCATCCAAATTGACACCAGTAATATCCTCTTCATCTGCGGCGGTGCGTTCGTCGGTTTAGAAAAGGTGGTTGAGCAGAGGGTGGGTAAAAAGTCAATCGGCTTTATCCAACCCGGCGAAGGGCAGTCAAAGGAGAAGCGTAATGCCGATATTCTTAAGAATTTAGAGCCGGATGACCTGGTAAAGTTTGGCATGATTCCAGAGTTTATTGGTCGCGTGCCGATGGTGGCAGTGGTAGACCCACTTGATGAGGAAGCACTGATGGCGATTCTCACGCAGCCACGCAGTGCTTTGGTCAAGCAGTACCAGAAGTTGCTGAAGATGGACAGTGTGCATCTGGAGTTCAAAATGGATGCTCTCAAGGCGATCGCTCAAGAAGCCTACCGCCGCAAAACTGGTGCTAGGGCACTACGTGGAATTGTGGAAGAATTGATGCTTGAAATCATGTATGAGCTACCATCGCGCAAAGATGTGAGAAGCTGTACAGTAACGCGGGAAATGGTAGAAAAACGCTCAACTGCCGAACTCATAGTCCACCCCTCCTCGCTGCCCAAACCTGAGTCGGCGTAAAGAAGTTCGGAGTTCGGGTTCGGAGTTGGGAGTTAATTCAAAACTCAAAACTCAAAATTCAAAATTCTTAGGATGTCTTATATTCCAGTTCGCGGGGTTGAGCATTACTACGAGTGGATTCGCACACCGGCATCTCAGCCGAAGCCAGTAATGGTTTTCATTCACGGCTGGGCTGGTTCGGACCGATATTGGGAAAGTACAGCCCATGCTCTGTCTGACGATTTTGATTGCTTGCTCTACGACATGAGGGGGTTTGGACGTTCGGCTGGACGACCATCTGCTCTACTTCAGGCTAGTGCCTCCGTAGCAGATTCACCGTCGCCGTTGTCATCGGTAGCGATCGCTGAGTTAACTTATGAACTAGAGGAATATGCTGAAGATCTAACAGCTCTCCTAAAAGCTCTAAAGCTAGAGCGAATTTACCTCAACGCCCACTCAATGGGAGCTTCTATTGCTACACTGTTTCTCAACCGCCAGGAAGGAAGAGTAGAGAAGGCAATCCTAACCTGTAGTGGAGTGTTTGAGTACGACGAAAAGTCGTTTACCACGTTCCACAAGTTTGGCGGCTACGTTGTTAAGTTTCGTCCTAAGTGGCTAGGAAAGATTCCCTTTGTTGACCGTGTGTTCATGGCTCGATTTTTACACCGTTCAATTCCTGCTGCTGAGCGACGTGACTTTCTAGAGGATTTTCTGACGGCAGATTATGCGGCTGCTTTAGGCACCATCTTCACTTCTGTGAGCAAACAGGCAGCCGAAACGATGCCGTATGAATTTGCCAAACTGACAGTGCCGACACTGTTGGTTGCAGGCGAGTATGACAAAATTATTCCAGCCGCTATGGGGCGTCAGGCAGCAGCAATGAACAACAAAATCCAATTTGCCCTCATGCCTAACACCGCTCACTTCCCAATGCTGGAAGACCCAACTGCCTACTTGAACAGAGTCAGAGAATTTTTGTCATGCTGAAGCCTAGGTCATGGGGCATGGGGCATGGGGCAAACAAGTAAGAGTGCCACAAGGTTTCAACCTCTTGAATTTATCAATGGAGAACAAGGAACATTTGGACCGAGATTGCTGGCAACGAGGGATTTATTCACGCCCCATGCCCTATGCCCCGCGCCCCATGCCCCTGCCTTTTTGGTCAGCCTAAACCCAACTCACGCTTGAGCGAATCAATCGACTTGGGGCCGATGTAGTTTTCGCTGTAAACAAGTGGCGGGGGCCGAATCAAATCATCTCTTGCGGCTTGAACAGCTGCTTTGACCATAGCAAAGCTTGCCTGGTCGCTCATGATGAGCTGAGCGCTTCTAACAATCGCATTCAGTTTGTAGGCATCTCCTGACTGAGCTGTCATAACCAGCAGTTCGTCGCCACGAAGACTGTGAATGATAACTTCCGCCGCTCGGAGGATGCCAGAACTGAGGCTGACCATACCAACACAGCTGTCTTTGGGTAACTTCTTGAGGAGCTGGATTTCTTGAGCGTAGTCGTAAATATCAACAGAGATCACACGGACTGATTTTGGGGCCGCGATCTCTTCCGCCTCTCGAATGAAATAGCGATTTGTCACGACTGTCCCAGAGGGCGTTTGACTTAAGATCTGGCTCAGATCCTCCAGCGGCACCAGCTGCACTGGTATGCCCAAAGAATGTTCAAGCTCATGCACCATCAATTTACCGGCACCGATGTCATAAGCAGGTACCGTTACCAGTACCCTGGCACTACAGCGCAGTCGCCAGTCGATTTCCGCCAAGAACAGCTCCCTCGCCTCATTGAGTGTACATCCCTGATTGAGCAGCTCATTCAGGCTGTGTTGCACCGTATTGTAAGCTTGGGGATATTGTTCAAGCAATGCGGACTTGATGGGGGCTCCCGCCTGATTTTGAGCAGGAACATAAATGCCTGAGCCAGCGCGACTTTCTACAAGTCCGTTTTCCTCTAGCTGTCGATACACCTTGCTAATGGTATTGCGGTGTAACCCAGTTTCCATCGCCAGCGCTCTGGTACTGGGTAAGCGGTGACCAGGTGGAAATTGCCGCGAGGCGATCGCAAACCGGATTTGGTTAAACAACTGGTTTGATGCCGGAATTTCACTATCTGGTTGAATACGAAATTGAACCATAACCAAATCTCCAATTTTCCGCGCCAGCGGACAGTAAACCCGCTATGACCGCGCCATTCGCTTAGGCATTGTCTATAAATTCAAGTTCTATAGATGAAATTACTGAAGCAATGACGCTTGTCATTCATAATTGTGTGCAGATGACTGAACCTTAGATCCGAATACTGCTATACAGCATCACATAACATTGGTGAAAATCACTATGACAGATAAAGAGATATATACCTCTAACGTTAGCGTTCCTAACGACGAGCTGCAAATTGCGGCTTATTTAGCTCAGCCGGTAGGTGAGGGTTCCTACCCAGCTGTCGTCGTCATCCAAGAGATTTTCGGTGTTAATTCTCACATCCGTAGTGTCACAGAGCGGATGGCCAAAGAGGGATATGTCGCGATCGCCCCAGCAATCTTTCAGCGCGTCGCCCCTGGGTTTGAAACAGGCTACACCCTAGAAGACATTCAAATCGGCAGAGGTTACGTCCAGCAAACTAATGCATCAGAGCTACTGAGCGATCTTCAAGCCACAGTTGACTACCTGAAAACCCTACCTCAGGTTAAAGCTGATGCCATTGGCTGCATTGGTTTTTGCTTTGGTGGTCATGTCGCTTACCTTGCTGCCACTCTGCCCGATATTAAAGCGACTGCATCCTTCTACGGTGCTGGCATTGCCGTCCGTACTCCTGGAGGCGGTTCTCCTACCATCACCCGCACCCCAGAAATCTCCGGCACCCTTTACGCCTTTTTTGGCCTAGAGGACCAAAGCATTCCACCTGAGCAGATAGACCAGATTGAGGCAGAGTTAAATAAGTATGAGATCCCTCATCGTATATTTCGTTACGATAGAGCAGATCACGGCTTTTTCTGCGACCAGCGTGATAGCTACAACCCTGAAGCTGCTGCTGATGCCTGGAAGCAGGTGCAACAGTTGTTTCAATCACTCCAAGTTGCCTGAAGCTTCCGCAGCCAGACAGCCAGGTATCACTTTATTTAACTCATCTTTTGTCATGAATTCCGAATTGACCCCGACTCAAGCCGCCGCGTCCTTCTCAATGGATGACTTTGCCAAAGCTCTAGAACAACACGACTACCAGTTTCAAAAGGGACAGGTTGTGCGCGGCAAGGCGTTCCAGTATGAGAGTGATGGTGCTTACGTCGATATTGGCGGTAAGTCCGCAGCTTTTCTACCACTTGCAGAAGCTTCCTTAAAGTCGGTAACAAACTTATCTGAGATCCTGCCACTACAGGAGGAAATGGACTTCCTGATTGTCCGGGATCAGGATGCTGAAGGACAAGTGACGCTCTCCCGTCGCCAGCTGGAAATTCAGCAAATTTGGGAACGGTTAACCGAGATGCAGGAAAGCAGCCAAACGGTGCAGGTGCGAGTGACTGGTGTTAATACGGGGGGGGTTACGGTGGACGTGAAGGGGTTGCGGGGATTTATTCCGCGATCGCATTTGGTGGAGCGAGAAAACTTAGAAGCCCTGAAAGGCGAAACCCTGACCGCTAGCTTTTTGGAGATCGACCGCAACAACAACAAACTTGTACTCTCCAATCGCTTAGCGACTCGTTCTGCTAGCTTCAGTCAACTAGAGATCGGCCAGCTTGTAGAAGGCAAGATTACTGGCATCCGGCCTTTTGGCATCTTTGTCGATTTAGATGGCGTCAGTGGCTTGCTCCACATCCAGCAGGTGAGTC
>CAXUIV010000217.1:0-7507 GCA_964250875.1 uncultured bacterium | reverse complement strand
GAGAGGCGAATTTATTTTGTAAATCGTCAGTCCCCAGCTCAGCGATCGCTTCCGACTGGGCTTCCAACTGCAAAACTTTTTCTTCCATCCGCTCAAAAGCACTCAAGGAGTTGCTAGGGTTGACTCCGCCCAGCATTTCGTTGAGTCTTTGAGATGCTTCAGCAGAGCGGGCACGAGCAACGTACATATCCTTCTTCGTTTTAGCCTCAGCAATTTTACTCTCTACAGTCCGCATGTCTTTCTTTAACCTGTCCACTACAGTGCTTTGCTGCTCTAGCTGGGCTTGCATTGCCGTTGCTGTTTCCTGGTAAGATTTTCGCTTAGTCAGTGCTTCCCGTGCCAATGGTTCATTGGCTTGCTGCAAAGCGAGTTGGGCGCGACGATACCATTCATCTGCTGTGGACTGGGCTTGTTGCGACTGTCTTTCTGTACGTTTTTGGGTAGCGATCGCCTGAGCGACAGCTAGGCGCAGCTTAACCAAGTTCTCCTGCATATCCGTGACTGCTTGCTCTAAGATCTTTTCTGGATCCTCTGTCTTGCCGACTAGAGCATTGAGGTTAGCGCGAATCACCCGAAGAATGCGTTCAATCAGTCCCATGAAGGATCTCCATTCACGTTGACAGGGTCGGTGAAAAGACTGTAAGACCGCCCACTTTATTTAAAGCGCTAATCTTTAATACCTTTTTGCGTAACAGCTGCATTGTTTCCTACCGCTGAAACTGTCTGCCTGTCTATAACTTTTCAATCCAGAATCCAAAAGGGCATGAGCTGAAGCCGACCCATGTTGCAATACTAAATTTATCGTATCTCACCTTTTGCTTGCTTAACCGTCATAGGCGACACATCCCAGTAGAGACGGTCCGCTGGGTCGCCCCTACGGTCGGTAGATTCGAGCCTGAATTCCTTGCTTCTGTAGATCCTCCGTCAGTTTCTGTGCCTCTGCTTCGCTCTTGAGCGCACCAAGGTGAATCAGTGCCCCCTGGGATGATGTATCCACATAAGCATCTGCAACTACCCCACGCGCCTTTTCCAGATTGCGATCGCTCCCATAGTTAGTCACCACGTAGTAATAGTTATTCGACGCTTTCAAGCTCTGTCCCTGCGGCTGAGCGGAGGGCGACAACGAATATTTTGCTGCTGGTTGCGGCACAGCCGATTCCGACTGCCTTGTAGCTCTCTTCTGGTGGTGTTTCCTAACTGGCAGCGCTGTTTGATTCGGCGGGGCGTTTAAACCCACGCCGATGGACTGCATCCGCAGGGCTTGCGGCAGTGGTACCGACGTCGTAGTGGCAACAGTGCCTCTAGACTGCATCGGCGGCAAAGTGGACTGCACGGTGGGCTGCACAGACTGCACAGTCGGGAGTACCGTTGCTCTAGGAGCGGGTACTGAGGTCGGCACAACTGAGGGGATGTTGCTGACTCTGGGCTTTACACTGCTGAGAGTATCCAGGTCTAAGTCCACAAACTCGCGATTGGCAAGATTAGGAGAATCGGGCAGTGGCACCCCACTAGCACTAGTAGTATTTGTGGAATCAGAGGGATTGGCCACAGTTGGGGATGAGGATTTACCAAATAAATGGTCCTTGAGGGCAGTAAGGGTTGTAGGATTCATCACCACATAACCTAGCGTTGCACTTGCTAACAGTAGCAAGAGCATCGAGCCAATCCCTAAAGGCGTCAGCAGGGTTTCGCTGAAGTCGGGTTCTGCACGCTTCTGTGGTTGTTCCTCAGCTAGGCTTCTCAAAAGTGCCTCTGAGGATTCTAGGTAATCATCTGGTCCCGTGTGGTTGGTAGCTGGGTCCAGCAGACTTCCTCCCAAGTTCTCAATTGGGGCAGGAGCGAGGTCAGCAACTCGCTCCGGTGATGTTGTGGCGAGTGCCAACTGTGAGGATAAGGAGCTAGGTATATCCGGTTGGTGATTCCTTTGCGGTTGCTCCTCCTGAGGTTGGGGCTGATTCATCGGGGTGTATGATGGTCGCGCTGTCGCCGTATCCCCTAAGGGTCTATCCTCAGTCGCTCCAACCGAGAGCAAGTCCAAGGATTTATGTTGATAGCGTTGACCAATTCGAGCCGATGGCATCTGAGATCCAGAGCGAGAGCGCCGATACCGCGCTAATTCTTCATCTAGCTGCACATCCAGATTTCCCAGCGCCGCTTTTAATGCTGACCTCAGCGATGGGGTTAGGTTTGATTGAGTCTGCGACTCAACCACAGAACGTTGACTCATTGCGAGACTCCCACAACATGTTTCAACTGCTATTTGAGGAGGATGTCTACCTCAAACCTTTACTGCCAGAATTAAAGAGGATACTAAATATAAAGTATGCCGTCTGAAGTGTAAGATTATAGCTTTTATTCTTCAACCTTAGCCTTCATTCTTTAAAAGTTCTTGTAGTCAAGCGCTCGATAAAATGTCCTTTCAATCACTCCATCGTATTTTAAGCTCTTTGGAGGAGCAAACTAAGTGGCAAGAGCAGCCATTTCAATGTTTATTGAAGCTTTGGCCCGATGTTGTGGGGGCAGCGGTTGCAGCTCATACCCAACCACTGACGATTCGACGAGATGTTTTACGGGTTGCAACTCCCAGCGCTGTTTGGGCGCAAGAACTCACCTTTGGACGTCAGCACATCCTAGAGAAGCTGAACTCGCGGCTGGCCAGTCCTTTAGTAGACATTCATTTTTCTCCGGCTGAGTGGCAATCCTCCAGAAATAGCAGCCCAACTGTGGACGAGCCTCAACTGTCGTGGCGAGAACACCCTAGCTATTGTGTTGGTCCCTCTCAGCCAGCCAAAGCCGATAAAATTCCTAACTCCCAAAACCCCAGTGCTGCTTTTCAACTCTGGGCCAAGGCGACGCAGTCACGTCTGCAAGGCTTACCGCTTTGTCCCAAGTGCCGCTGTCCTACCCCCCCTGGTGAACTTCAGCGCTGGTCTATTTGTTCTATTTGCGCTGCCAGACAGTGGTGATACGATTTTAGTGTAAAGAGGTAGCTGTGGCTCGTAAACGCTTGATTATAGAGATGGGGATGGGAATAGATCAGCACGGGCAGGAACCGACAGTTGCGGCAGCTAGGGCTGTGCGCAATGCCATTGCCCATAATGCCTTGCCCGGTGTTTGGGAAGTCGCTGGTTTGGACGATCCAGACGAAATGATTGTTGAAGTTCAGGTGGCAGTGCCTTACCCGGAGAGAGTACAAGAGGCCGATGTACTTTCTGTGATACCTTTTGGGCGTAAAACTCTGACCGTTGAGTCAGGCGGGATGATCGTCCAGGGTCGAGCGATCGCCTCTCTCAACGATCAAAATGACGAGATGTTGCTTGCTGTCGCTGCTGTCACAGTTCTAGTCGAAGCTGATTAGTCCGAGTTGCGGCCTTCAGCTAATGCGACTTTTCATCCTGTCACCCCGCAGCGCCAAAAAAAGGAAACCCCTAACTCCAAGGGAGCTAGAGGCTAAGACGTACCAAGACGTTTGTTATTCTTAACAAGATATTCTTAATCTTCTGACTGACTCATCTGTCTCTAGAAAGGACACGAAGTTAAGTTTGAGTGTACCCGCTATACAAGATGGAAAATTATTCAGTCAGCCAAGATAGCTGGGCGAGTTTGAGGTGTTGAGAACACCGACTGACTCATGTTTGGCCTGCTGACTACACCGTTCATTAATTCCAGAGGTAGTGGAGAATGAGTGTAGCGTTGGCAAGGTGTTTTTTGAATACCTGCTTTGATGTCTTCTAGATCGGTGTAGCGATCGCAAACGTTAATCAAACTATCGCTGGTCATTGAGCGGAGACTCATCACCTCAACGCGAGCGCCACGATAGCTAATCGCATTCACCGCGTATGCTAAGTCACCATCGCCGCTCACCAACACTGCTGTATCGTAAGCGTTTACCAGAGCCAGCATATCTACAGCAATCTCTACATCCAGATTAGCCTTCTTCGTGCCGTCCGGTAGCTGTACCAGAGGCTTAGCAATGACCCGATATCCGTTGTGACGCATCCAAACCAAAAAGCCCTGTTGCTTTTCATTCGTTGGATCGACCCCTGTGTAGAATAAGCAGCGTAACAGCCGCGAACCAGCAGTCAAATGACTCAGAAGCTTAGCGTAGTCAATTTCTATTCCCAGTTGTAGCAGGGCGTAGAACAGATTCGCGCCATCAATAAAGATGGCAACACGGCCTCTGTTCTCTGAAATCTGGGCCGCTGTAAAAGAGGAATCTTGATCAAAATGGTTCAACATATTGGTAAATAACTGAGTTTAAGCCGAGAATAGGAATACTAGAGCAGTTCAACTAAATCGTGTGTCTTAATCGTACTCCTAACCTGGATGTGGTTGAGTAGCAGCGATTTAAAGCTATTTATTCGCTCGTGGCTGCGCTTTAGTCCACTTTAAAGTGCAGCTGCGGACCAGTTATCTCAGTGCCATCCATATAAGGTTAGAGACATCCTAGGCAAGTAGAACACGGAAGTCCCTCTCCCTAAGACGTAGTTGAATGCAATATAAGGTCCATCTAAAGTATTAGTTAGTATTAAGCGCTGCTGCATTGCTAGATACAAAAGATAGAGGCAGTACCAAAATCTATAGGATGGATTGCTAAATGTGAAGGGTCAAATGCGCTCTTTTGCACATTGACCCTTTACATCTAGCACTCCTTACGACTCTATGTTGGTAAATAGTCGTTATTGAGCGTCTTTACGCCAACCACTATCAACACACTTCCAACTAACAGGTCGTACCACTATTTATCTGTGAGCTTGGTTACGGTGTCAACCACACGCTCAACAATGCCACCAGTTGACGCGGCGCTGTTGCCCTGAGGAGCTTTGCCCGTACCGTGTAGTTGTGGATTGGGCTGTGGTGGTTCTGGTTGTGGTCCCAAGGGCTGAGGATTCGCTACATACTCAAACTCTCCCTTACCATCCATGCTTGGACCTTTTGCCCATCGTCCTTGCCCGCTTTCCTCCCCTTTAGAGTGGTTCCAGAACTGATAGGCAAACTCTGGCTTACCATACTCATAGGCAACACCAGGAACAACCGTCTTCTCTATTCCTTCACTTTCCAGCTCTTCAATCGCCGCTAGCCACTGATTCTGATGCATGGTGTCGCGGGCAATCATGAAGCTGAGGTGGTCTCTCACTCCTCTGTCGTCGGTCATTTCATACAGCCGTACAGCCTGTAGGAGACCCTGAGACTCAGCGTGGAGATTAGAGCGGAAGTCTGCCAACAAGTTGCCACTAGCAACAATGAAGCGACCATTCCAGGGGAAGCCTACACTATCAGCTGGCATCGCACCCCCACCTGAAACAGTTGCGTGCTGAGGGTTCATGGCTGCCGCGATCACATCCCTTGGACTGGTACCTCCCATAACCGCGCCAACTACAGGATCTTTGGCACCAGCTTCTTGCATTTTAATCGGTGCTTTATCCAGTAGGTATGCGACCATCGTGGCTAACATCTCCACGTGACCGATTTCCTCAGTACCTGTATCGAGCAGCATATCTTTGTACTTGGCAGGTCCCCGACAGTTCCAGCCTTGGAATAAGTACTGCATCATCACGGTCATTTCCCCTAAGCTACCGCCTATGAGTTCTTGTAGCTTCATGGCATAAACTGCATCGGGCCGCTCCGGTGGCGTGAAATACTGTAGCTGCTTTTCGTGGTAAAACATTCAAAATCTCCGATGTTGTGACTTTAACGGATAGGTTAATTTCCTGAACTGCCTTCGATATTTAATCGAGGACAGCTCAAAAACTAGCCTCCGTGTTGCTCTTAACTCCTAGGAAACTACTTGCATCTTCCATCTACATCAGTCTGTAGTAAGACAATCTTTTTGTCCGATTTTCTTAGGTATTTATCTGTAAGCTCACAAAGCACTAAAGTGAACTAAATTCACAAAAGTTGATTGCCTCTGCACCTAGACATTTCGCTGCTATTTCTCGTCTATCAGAAGAGAGAAGTAAGACAAAGTCATGTTGTAGCGTAGACCACATTAATTTGCTATAGCAATCCTATCCGAGTTCTTCTGTAGAGACGTTACGTGTAACGTCTCTACAGATTGTTCGCAAATGATTTAGGATTCTATCGGTGTGATACTGACATATTGCCTACATAGTTAGGACGAGTAGGATAGGCAAAATGCTAATACCATTTAGGGTGAGATTGCAAGGATTGGTGAGAACCGAAATGCTCCCGGTTAGATGTTCTCTAATTCACTTTTCACTCTAACCTGATGTATTTTTCTAAGTCAGAAATTTTAGGGTCAGGAAACTGATTTAAAACTCGCCAGAGAACTGTGTAGCTACCATCTTGATTAAGGCTTATGGGTCGAATGGCAAATAGGAAATCGCTGCTTCTCATTTCCAGTAATTGATCGAGATAGCGCCGTTCACGCCTAGAAACTGGCTCACCAGTCATGACGACTTCTGGTAGTTGAAACTGAAGCGATCGCACGAGGTAAGTATGACCGATTGCTGCTGGTGCTTGGCTGAGTAGCGGTTGGCTCAAATCAAAGCCTTCTAATTTACCAGTCAAGAAGCGCCGTCTGTCCACCTGCAATGCCTCTAACTGCTGGGGCGGCTGGTACGTCAGAAAGAACTGTCGTGTTTGAGGCGAGACAACTTGCAGCCGAGGGTCGAGCTTTTCCAAAGGAACATCGCTCAAATCCACCAAAAAGCCGTAATCTATTCCTGGCTCAGAGATCTGGAAGTTGCCACTGGTAATTTTGAGCGCTAGTCGAGGAATAAGGGGGACCCGACGTGCCCCTACCTGATCTTGGATTTGTTGGGGAGTAGGGGCAACGGCGAGTGGTGCGAAGGGCAAGCGTTCGGCCCTCTTGGGTGCTAACCGATTATGCAAAGTGTTTGGAGGGAGGTACTCATCTGGCCACACCTGGGTAATGCCAGTGTGAGGCAGTGCTAAAAACTCAGCATACTGAGATGCTTGACGGTCAAGATAGGCACTGCGTGTCGGTGTTTCTAGTGCAGCGATAAATTGGGTTCCTGTTGGAAATGCAGCTTTGGCTGAGGACAGGAGTTGCTTGATAGATTGTATGGTAGATAGAGCTTCTGGGGGAGGCGCGATCGCTGGCTGCATGGGTGGCACATAGCCAGCAATCAGTGTTTTAGCAATTCTGCCGATCAAAGGGGGGTCTGCGGCAGGTATTGGTGCTGGTGCGAAGAAAGGTGTGGCTGGTACTCCAAGATTAGGACGTTGAACCACAGCCATCGGAAGCACTGCATCAGTCTGTCGTTCTCCACTTACCAACGGCAACGGCCTCACTGGTGCCAAATCGCCCCGTGCCTGCAACTGCCGGTCCAACACTGGTGCCAAAGTTAACAACTGCTGGCTAGAAGCAGACAAAGAACAGTAGACTCGCATCTGTGGCTGGAGAGATGTGTTCACCCCTAGGGAGGCGGAGCTACACATGTTGGAAGTTAAATTTTGACTTTTGAGGAAGCGTTCAACTGCGAAAACATGCAGCGTCAACTGCCCCCGGACAGCACGCACT
>CAXUIV010000216.1:0-7510 GCA_964250875.1 uncultured bacterium | reverse complement strand
ATGCTGCCCACGATCCAGATGTGCTGACAATCAAGATGACTCTCTACCGCACCTCTGGCGACTCACCCATTGTGGATGCTTTGATTGCCGCCGCCGAGAATGGCAAGCAGGTGGCTGTATCGGTGGAGCTGAAGGCTCGGTTTGATGAGGAAAACAACATCTACTGGGCGCGTCGGTTAGAAAGAGTAGGTGTGCATGTCGTCTACGGGTTTGTGGGTCTCAAAACTCATGCCAAAGTGGTCTTGATTGTGCGGCGGGAATCAGACTGTATCCGTCGCTATGTTCACATTGGCACTGGTAACTATAATCCAAAGACGAGTCAGATTTATACCGACCTAGGGCTATTTAGCTGCCGCGAAGATCTAGGCGCTGATCTCACCGATTTGTTCAACTATTTAACAGGCTACTCGCGGCAACGGACCTATCATCAGCTGTTGGTTGCGCCAGTGAATATGCGCGATCGCCTAGTCGCCCTGATCCGTCGCGAAATCGAACATAGCCTCAATGGCATTCCGGGCCGCATCGTTGCCAAAATGAATGCCCTGGTTGACCCTCAAATCATCGCCACTCTATACGAAGCCTCGCGGGCTGGGGTCCGAATTGACTTGATTGTGCGAGGCGTTTGCTGTTTGCGTCCAGGACTGAAAGAAATCAGCGAGAATATTCGCGTCATCAGTGTCGTCGGTCGGTTCTTAGAGCATTCCCGAATTTACTACTTTCATAACCAGGGCCAAGAGGAGATATATCTTGGTAGTGCCGACTGGATGCCCCGCAACCTTGATCGCCGAGTTGAAGCCATTACGCCAGTGAGAGATCCTGAAATCGCCAAAGATCTACAGGAAATTCTCGGCATCATCTTAGCGGATGACCGTCAAGCCTGGGATTTACAGCCCGATGGTGGTTATGTCCAACGACATGCCGCAGCCAATTGTCCGCCAGCTAGCTCTCAAAAAACTTTGATGGAGATGGCCCTAAGATCGTCAGTCAGTTCTCACCTGAGCTAAATCCTAACAACGAGGAGAAATTGCTTTAGTCCGGCGAACAATCAAACTCACTTATAGAAATGTTAAGAGAATTATATATAAATGTATTGGTTGATTCAACCAGAAGGTAGAGGGTGTTTAACTCCCTCTTCTCTTATTCTATATGAATGAGCATTAGTAGCCTGCTGATTTTATAGGATATAAATGTTGTCTTGCCGTCCCTCTATTCTACGTGTTTTAGTGGTCGATGACCACGAACTTATTCGTTTCAGCCTGAAGCTAGCGCTCTCTACCCAAGAGAACATCGAACTCGTAGGCATGGCTAGCAATGGTCAAGAAGCTATAGAAATGGTCAAGCGCCATCGCCCTGATGTTATCATTCTCGACCTACAAATGCCAGTGATGGATGGTTGGAGTGCTTCAACTGAGATCAAGCATATTGAGCCGAATACTCAAATCATCGCCTACTCCTCGCTTGAAGATTCAAAGTTTAGAGATAGCAGCAAGAGTAGCTGCTTGGATGCCTTTTGTCGAAAAGATACAGCTACTCCTGAACTCATCGCGTTGGTGAAAGAGTTAGGGCAAAAGAAAGAGGGATAAATCAATCCTGTTGTTTCATCCCCCTTTCTTGCTAACACAAAGACTTAATTCGCTCCTGCCTCAGGGAAGGTGCGTTTAAACTCATCAATCAGATCATCCATTTCTTCTAAAGCTTGATTAACATCAATTCTTAAAGTCCCTAGGTCCGGTTGCTCTAACAGGCGTACCAATGACTCTCTTTTGCCCTCTATTAGAGCAATTCTTTCTCGAATCGTTTGTGGATCCATTATTTATTTCCAAAGCTTCACTCTTACCTAAATTAGCTTATTTTACTAAAAGTAGAGGCACTCTACACCGGGTTATGGCCAAAGCCGACGATAATAAGGCTATAGCAACCCTAAATGTGCGAACGACCTGTAGAAACGTTACATGTAACGTCTGTACCTAGGAAACCTTGGTTCATAACTCAGATGGGATTGCTACGGAGTGATTACGAAAACAATACATCATTATTATCGTTATGCTAGGTCGGATTTCTCTAGGAACGCTGGGCTTGACAGTTGGCGGAACTTTGTTCATCGTTGGGCTTGCCGCTTACTTTACCGCTAACGCCACGCTAAACTTGGTAGGGTTCTTTTATGGAATTCCGATATTGCTTGGAGGTCTAGCACTCAAAGCCGCTGAACTGAAGCCAGTACCCATCAGCCAGCCAACAACGCCGGAGGTGCTAGAGCTGCGAAAGCAGCAGGCAACCGCCACTCAAGATCAAATCCGCCAAGACGTCACTCGCTACCGTTATGGTCAAGAGGCTCAGCTAGATACAGCTCTCAGCCACCTAGGTCTTAGTCCCACAGATCAAGAACGACCAACGCTCAAAGGGTTACGAGAAACCGAAATTCATGGAGATTACGCGTTGGTTCTAGAATTTGAGTCGCCGCTGATTCCACTAAAGGTTTGGCAGCAAAGGCAGCAAAAGATGACGACCTTCTTTGGACCTGGAGTGCAGGTTGAACTATCGCAGCCAGCAGAGGATGAGGTTGAGCTAGCAATAGTTGCCACCCCCCAGAAGAGTCAATAAGGAGATATCCTCATTTCTCTAGACGAACACTATACCACTGTAGGTATTGCCCAGGGCCAACGTCAAGTTCGCAACTGGTGTCTACTAGATATTGAGCCTGGTCTTCTACTGAAGTAAATTTTTGCAGGTCACGTGGTAGATTCTGCTGGCGCTGGACAAGAATGCCTTGAAGCTTCTCCAGCAGCTCCGCCATCGTCAAAAATTGCTCTGATGTATCGGGTTCTAGAACAACAAAAGTGTCCTGCTGGTACATTAAAGGGTCTGGCATTTGAGTATGTTTATGTCTTTAGATAGTACTGGTTGCTAATTTAGAGTGAGTAGTCTAGTAGTTTAAAATTGATGTTCTATAGTTCCTCAATTATAAGGTAACTCTCTGGCTGGTAATTCTATTTTTGGTGCAACAGGGGAGACAGCTAATAATAGTGTTTAAGTTCTTAGGTAGAGTTACCTATGACGTCTCTACAGGTTGTCCTCAAAAGGTTTAGGTTGCTATGGCCTAAACAGATTCGTCAAACACCACAATTGCAATCGCAGTAATTGCATATTTTAGCAAAGCTTATGAAGCGCTCTGCCTATTTAATCTTCAATCCTGCTTCTGGTCAAGGCACGCCAGAGGCTGACTTGGCGAGAATCCGAGAGCTTTTGGAGCCAAGTATCGATCTACAGGTTCGATTGACAACTCTGGAATGGGATGCGGACAAACTGACTGAAGAGGCGATCGCCGAGGGCGCAAGCATGATTATCGCTTCGGGGGGTGATGGCACATTGTCTGCTGCCGCTGCTGCCCTAGTGGGCACGAATATCCCCCTAGGAGTGATCTCACGGGGGACAGCAAACGCTTTTGCCTCGGCCTTAGAAATTCCAGATGCCATTGACGCAGCCTGCGAAGCAATTTTAGGAGGTGTCACGCGGGTTGTGGATGCGGCACGGTGCAATGGTCTACCGATGGTACTGCTAGCTGGAGTGGGATTCGAAGCCGAAGCGATAGACCGAGCCGATCGAGAGGCTAAAAATCGCCTCGGAGTGCTAGCTTACGTCATGGCTGGCGTCCAGCAACTACGGCAACTGGAAAAGTTTGAGGCCGAAATTGAGACTGACGATAAGATTATTACGGTAGAGGCATCTGCCGTCACCGTCGCAAACGCAGCACCGCCTACATCGATTTTGGCTCACGGTCCTGCCGGTGTCATTTTCGATGACGGGCTACTCGATATAACGATTGTGTCCCCCATGAATCGGGCAGGAGCGATCGCGGCATCATACCATCTACTGCAAACTGCCCTGAACGAAACTTCTACCGAGCGTGATGACATCGGCTATCTCCGGGCTAAACGAGTTCAAATCCGCGCCAATCCACCGCAAAAAGTCGTGCTTGATGGCGAAGTTATTGGCACCACACCCATTGATGTAGAGTGTGTGCCGGGTGGATTAACCGTTTACGTTCCTCTAACAGCCGCCGCCCCACGTTCTGCCGAGAAACTAGAAGGGTTGCCGAACTTAACAATCGAGACTAAGTCACCAGGGCTTGAGCTAGAACATTGAGGCTAGCTCCCAGTTGCAGGCGGAAAATTTAGTACTTGCAGCAATCCATCCTCTTACACACTTAGTACTAGTGACGTTGCGACTCTATCAATCACGTTTGAAATCACCGACTGATCAAAACCTATAACAAAGCTTGAATCTTCAAAGTCATCTGTCATCAGGGCTTCAGATCTTTCCCTGCCTTGGGTGATTGAAGAGGGATTAGTGTTGACATGATTAATTTATTACCTTAATATTAACTATGAGCTCAATAAGTTAACTTTAGGCGTAGATCAGCATGAAATCTCACAGTCTTTTCCTTGTCGGTTTGCTTGCATCACTCAGCCTTCCTTGTCAGGTACCTTTCCTTCCCTCTCGTGCTTATGCTCAGGCAGCTAGCAACGCCGATAATTCGAGTTCCGGGCAGCTGTCCGCTCCTCCATCAGGTTCTGACTTAAAACCCCCAGCAGCTGATCAAGAGACTCTGCCCAACCAGGTTCAAAAGGCTATTGCTTTTAAAGACAGTCTCACATCTGCACAGCTTGAGCAAATCCAGAGTATAGTTGCCAGCCACCAGCCAGAGATAAACGCTTTTTCCAAGCAGTTTGCCGATCTCAATTCTCAATCGCAGCAGACTGCAAGCAGCTCAAAACTTGAATCAGTTCGTGTAGCAACCCAAAACTTTGTTGCAGTTCAAAACTCACTTGACCAGGAGGTTGCATCTCTACTGACTACAAAAGAGCAGCTCGATCTGTTTAACAGCAGTAAACCAACTCAGCCGCCAGCAGCAAAAAGCATTGCTACCGCTAATTCTCAAACGAAAAGTTTCACCAGCAATAATAGCTCTTCTGTACTCTACGCAACTTTGGGAGCGTACTATGCGTACTATCAATACCTCTACAGCTATTATGCATACACTTACTGTTCCTCCAGTAACGCTAGTAGATCCGCCGCCTATACCTATGCCTCCTACGCATACAACACCTACGGTGAACCAGGATTGGAAAAGGCAGCTGCAACCTATTTCAATGAAACTTACTTAGGCTCTGACTTTGGAAGTAATTCATACACTGCTTATACCGATCTGTACAACGCATACTACTACTCAAACCTCGCATATCAGAGCGCTGTGGCAGATTACAGTGCTACTAAATGTAGCTATTCGTACAACGCTGCCTACACCTACGGTTCCACGGCCTATACCTACCTCTCTTCCGCATACTCATACGCCTATTCCGCTTATCTGAATCGGTAGCAGAATAGCTCCTCTCGTACTGGTGGTGAAAAACTTGGTTTAGGGGCATAGGGCATAGGGCATCTGCGGGTTGTGAGACGCATTAGTGGATGCAGAAGTGAGGATGATTCACCATGAGTGCCTTACACCTATGCCTGTGCCTTCGCTACGGGACGGGTGGAGGGCTAATGCGGCGTCTGTCAGGCTTCAGTTTTAGTGCTGGCATTAACTTAACACAACAAGGTAATAAGGAATTAATAAGAACGCAAGGTAACAAGACAATAAGGTTGTGCTTGCTAGCTAATTCTGGTTAATTCGCTTTTGGCATCTGGAGTGTGATCGCTTCAGCTTTAGATACATCAATGCAGACATGCAGCTCAAATCCACATCAAGCTCTCAAACGCTAGAGAACAATACTCATACTCCACTATGAAACCGCTCATCTTTTCTATTGCATTGCTTCTCACGCCGCTTTGGCTAGCAGGTCCGGTTAAGACAACCGCCTTGGCAGGACTACCGCCTGTAAAAGCAGAACCATTGAGTGAAAATGATCGCTACGAATTGTGTTTGAAAGCTCCCTACCTATACGAGTGCAGCAATTCTCAGGTCCCGATCGCGCTCAACGAGCGACCGGGTGAAGCAGGAGCGTGCGTGCTGACTGTGAATCATGTTGACAGTCGGACGATCTGCAAGCTGGTGATCAATAAGGAAACAATCACGGCTTACCAAGAAGTCGGCGAGCCTCTGAAGGTTCTCGGTGGCAAGAAAGCAAGTCGTGAAATCACGCTCAGTCCAAGTGCCATCAAAGCCATTCGATATCGACTAACCAAAAAAGACAACACAACAGGTCGTGTCGTACAGGGACTGGTTTTTGGGGTGTTTGGACTGTTTGGCAGTGGCAGCAAAAAGGTTTCTGAACTTGCTATTGATTACACAACGCCACCGCAAGCAGCGTCGGCACCTGAAGGGTTAACCCCCAAAACAGAATTACCCCAACTTGAGACATCATCGGGGGCTGGGATGCCGACAGCCATGCCTGAAGCCGGTATGACGACACTGGTAGTAGTTGTGCGGCGGAAAACAGGAGAAGCGTTACGAATGCAGCTTGAGCAATTGACTGGACTCAAAGCTGAAGTCCCGCAGGTCGAAAAACAACCGGAGCCAGAAAACAAGCCATCTGAGCCACAACCACCTGAATGAGAATCAGATCTTTAGGCAGCAACACTCGCAAATCTAGTTTCGTCTCCAGCCCATAAGCTTGACTAGCTTGTAACCAGCCGCAACACAAAGCCATGTAAGCTAAGCTATCGATACAGCAGTATCTCTTCAATCACCTATGATTGCTCAAACAATGGTACAACCCTCGTGCTGGGTTGAAACGGGCATTAAGATGCAGCGAGTCCGCGATTTATGTTTGTTCAAATTTACAGATACTCTCCAGACACGTTTGGAAGAGTTATCTGAGCGCAGGAAGGAAGCAAGTCTCAATCTTGAAGAAGAAGCTGAACTAGCAGGGATCTTGGAACTCGACCGTATCTTTACCCTACTCAATGGTCGCATCATTGCTGAATCATGACCCTTAACGATTCTGTCCACAGACTGGTAGCAGCGGCGGATTATTAAGTGTGGCAGTAGGTGCAGCAGTGAGGATGACTTCACCATGAGGACCGTACATCCATCCTTGTGCCTCCACAAACGGGATGGGTGGAGGGTTAGTTGGAACAGTAGCAATATTAGGAGTCGTGGAGTCAGGTGAGCGCTCGCTCGGTGTCCGTACCTGAGATGAGGACGCCGCGAGAGTGCGCGTCCCCCAATCTTCCAGCACTGCGTCATCACTCAGCGTTTCCCTGGGTGTTGGTGGCAGCCCTCCGCGTCCCGTCACCACAAATTCGCTCTCCCTTGCTGCCAGACTTCCACTCGTCGCACAGTTCTGGGCAATCTGCCTAGAGGCATCGGCTGGTTGAACTGGTAAGTCAGAGATGCCACGACTGGGGTCAATTCCAGGAGTATTAATTTCCACAGTGCCGTTCACGCCAAATTGAGAACTGGCAGTAATGTCGCTTAAGGGAGTCAGATGTGGGCGAAACTGAGTGCCAAAGATGCCTTGAGCAGTAATATCAATGCTGCCCCCCTTACCTGTATAGGCATTGGCAG
>CAXUIV010000215.1:0-7544 GCA_964250875.1 uncultured bacterium | reverse complement strand
CGCTTACCAAATTGGGAGATGTTAGCACGCAAGTCATACACCCAAACTTCTTTTGTATTGCCCTCTTCCTCCTGACCACGGGTAAAAAACAGCACATTTGTCTTGACACCTTGAGCATAAAAAATACCAGACGGCAAACGCAAAATCGTGTGAAGATTACATTTATCCATCAAGTCAGTACGAATCTGCCGTCCCACATTGCTCTCAAATAGCACATTATCGGGCAGCACGGCGGCAGCACGACCACCTGGCTTAAGCCCAAGGTAGACATGTTGCCAAAAGCAAAACTGTTTGTTGCTGGTGGGGAACTTAAAATCTGGGCGGTTGGGTAAGCCGCCACCTTTTTTACTGCCAAAGGGTGGATTTGTGAGGATCAGCGTCGCTTGCGGTAGAGCTTTGCCCTCTGGAGAGAGAGTATCACCATAACGTATGCCTGCACCTTGTGGATCGGAATCTAGCCCATGCAGCACCAAATTCATTAATGCCAAACGGTGCGTGTCTTGGACATGCTCCATGCCATAGAAGGTGTTAGAACTGTACTTGCGATTTTGCTCCTCAGTCCAACTCTTCGGATCGCTATGTTCTCGGATGTATCGATTGGCAGCAATCAGGAATCCGCCTGTACCAGCAGCAGGGTCTTGAATGATGTCCTCCAGCGTTGGCTTCATGACATGTACCATGCTGTCAATTAATGGACGGGGGGTGAAATACTGACCAGCCCCAGCTTTCTTTTCATTCGCGTTCTTCTCTAACAAACCTTCGTAGACATCACCCAGGCCCTCTCGCTTGGCACTGTACCAGTCAAGCTTGTCAATCTCAGTCACTAGCTTGGAGAACGTGGTGTCCTTTTTAATAGCAGAATGGGCATCGGCAAAAATTTCTTTAACTAGCGTGGAGCCGTGACTACCTAAATAGCTCAACAGTCCTTTATAGAAATCCAACCGCTTCTCAGCCTGCCTCTCCAGATCATCCCAGCGATATCCCTCTGGAAGCTGGCTTTCGGTGTGGGTCTCCTTTGCCATCTTCAAAAACAACAGATACGTGAGTTCAATCACGTACTGATGATAAGTGACTCCGTCGTCCTTGAGGACGTTACAGAGATTCCAGAGCCTGGCAACAATGTCGTGGGTGGTAGTACTCATAAGCAAAGATTGTACATCTTGCTCAGCCCAAGCTCCAGCGCGATCGCCTCAGAATAACGACGTTGCGGAATGACGGAATGAAAAATAGCATTAGCCGTTGGCTTAGCGAAGCCGTTAGCGTAGGTTGGACGCAAAGGTTTAAGGAACGATTCATACTCCAAGTAAGCAACGCCTGAAAGCACTTTGTTGATGAATATATCATCGTTTACTGGGATAGTTTTTAAAAACCTCTGCTAAAAGTAGGAATGATTTTCGTTTCAGGTGGACTTGGCCTTTGACTGGGATGCTTTGGAGTAGCCTTAGGTCTTTGGTTAGGTTTGTTATCGATTGACTGTATCGACTGTAAAAGATTGCCTTTGGTAATAGATGGGATGCAAGGATTTGCTGCGGTTAGGGTTGAGGGTCTATGACGCTTGAGGGCTTCGGGCGCAGTGAGACCTATAGTTGCTGCATTAGTGTCTGCTGGAGTACAGGCATTATCAGTAGGTGTATTTAACCGTTGCTGTACTATTGAAGCTGCCTGATCGCTTATTCCACCACTAGTTGCCTTAGTTGACCCAACAGTGACCTGACCTCCATTGGTAACGGCATCAGCATCTCCAGAATCAATCCGAGCCTGATCAATTAGCTTAACCCGTCCTAGAATCTGTACTGTGCCTCCAGTTCTACCACTTGCCTTGTCCGACGCATCCAGAGTGCCAGACACAACAGCAGTACCATTATCTACATTTACCTGAGTGCCACTCGTTAGTTCTACGGTGCCATTGCTGTTAACCCTGATTCCAGTTGCTTGCCTCAAACTCCCACCCGTTAGCAACTCAGGTAAAGAGAGCGCTGGTAAAACCCAGGAGTTAGGTTGACTGCTATCTGGAGTAACGGCTTTGACTTCTAGACTCAGCAACTGCCCCGGCTGTCTGAGTCGCACCAGGCTTGAACCTGGAATTGCTGCTACCGTAATCTGTCCTCCCGGTGCAGATAAGCGTCCTGTATTGATCACAGTGCCGCCTAATAGGTTTAGGCTTTGCCCTTGCCCTACGGCTAGATTCCCAGCATTTACAATTGCTCCTGGTTGGCTCACGGTAAAAGCAAAGCTACCAGGATTTCCGACCAAGACTGAATAATCATTGGGACCAGATGCACTGAACCAGTGAGAACCAAAGCCAATGCCATTAGCAGTCGTAGCCGTGAAGGCAGCAGGCACGTTCAAGCTGGCATGAGTACCAAAAACAATACCAGCCGGATTTATGAGGTACAGGTTAGAATTGCCACCAGTCACTTTGATCAGGCCATTAATAACAGAGGCATTTCCGCCAACGATTCGTGCCAGAATATTCTGAATTGAGGGATGAGAGAGAAAGTTGGCGGTTTGATCTTGACTCAATCCAAATTCTTTAAAAGAGTGGAAGAGATTCGCTCCATCTCCAGCTTTTCCCCCACTGATATCGAATCTATTACCACGGGAAGTGACAATACTACCTGTACCATCACTAGAGGTAATTATCTGTGCCTGTACCTGCTGTACGCCAACTGTTGATGTTAAGCAGACAACCGTTAACACTAGGTTAGCTTCTCTTGAAATGGACTGCATCTTGCTCTCTTTTAGTTGAGATAAATTTTAAATAAACTTTATAGAACGAATTAGCTGCTGAAGCTTTAAAAGCAACCCTGCAAAGGTAAAAAAAGGATGAGACGCTCTTTTCTCTCGATATCTCTATTGCCCCTAATCTCTAGAGGAAATCCCGATTCATCCATTTATTTCTAAGAATTAATGCACCAGCCAACCGCATTTTGTAGCGGTTCCCCAATCCAGTGAGCTACAGCTAATAGTAGGGACGCAAAGCTTTGCATCCTCATATCCTGTACCGCATCAAAACGAGTATTGCTACACAAGTCACAATAGATGCTGATAGGCCAACAGTAGATTATTCCGGTCTTTAGTGGTGTAGATGTTGAAGGCAGACGGACACTAATAATTCCTGGATATTTAGGTAGTATAACCGAAGTCTGATAGACATCATTATTATTGTCACCCTGCAAAACAAATTCAGTCGGAAGAATCGTTCCGCCACTGCTGACCAACCATCTCTGCACGAGACGCAACCTTCAGCTTACGAAACATCCGCTTCAAAGCTTGCTTTACAGAGTTTTCAGTAATCCAGAGTTCATGCCCAATCTCTGCATTGGTTCGTCCTAAAGCAACTAATTCTGCAATTTGCAGCTCACGAGGCGTTAAGCGGTCGGTTTTAAACAGTTGATTCTGTGGCTCCTTGGGAGTTGCGCTTGGCGCGGACCGTACTGTTGCAGACCAGACCGATAAGTGCAAACAGATGGCACTCAAATCAGCTAAATTTTGGGTATCAAAGGCAGGCATTGACTTTTCACGGGTACACCCCACTGCACCGACTAATAGACCCCGATCAACGATTGGTCCTGCCATCACATGCCAATGATCAGGACGGGGACAGATCATTGCCCACGCTTTAGGTGATGTTACCAGTCCTTCGTGGACAGGCGTATGGCGCTCCACTAAGTAACGTGCAACAGGATTGCGTTCGACGGATAACGCAACTTCTAGTGCTTTTTGAAAACGGTGGTCGGCTTTTACCTGATCGAAGAAAAAGATCCCTGATCGCTTGGCGGCGAAATATTCACCGATTTTTGGCACGAGTTGCGATCGCAGGTCAGATTCATCCTTCACCTGGTTAACGGCTTCAAATAAAAGCTGCAAAGAGATCGTCATGGCGGCAAAAAGAGTACTCGATCGAGGACTGGGCAAGGTGGGTTGCCACTCATAGTATAAGGATGTTCATTGCAGTCGCCATCAGGAGACGAATTCATGACTGACTCACAACACGTTATCGGTTTGGTTATTTACCCAGACATGACATCACTCGATATTCTAGGTCCTCAGCAGGTGTTTAGTACATTGCCCAATGTCAAGCTTCACCGCATTTGGAAAACGCTAGACCCGATCAAGACGGAGGAGGGAATGATCATTTCGCCCGATACCACCTTTGAAAATTGCCCACCCTTAGAGGTACTCTGTGTCGGCGGTGGTTCAGGTCAGCTCACGTTGGTAGACGATCCAGAAGTAATTAAATTTTTCCAAAAGCAGGGTAGCACCGCAAAATTCATCACCTCTGTGTGCCAAGGTTCTGAATTCCTAGCGAAGGCAGGGTTATTACAAGGCTATCGGGCGGCTTGTCACTGGATGGGGCGCGAGCAGATGGCAAGGCTGGGGGTTGAGGTCGGAACTGAGCGAGTAGTAATCGATCGAAATCGCATTACAGGTGGAGGCGTTACGGCAGGCATTGATTTTGGTTTAGTGGTTGCCGAAATGCTCTGTGGTGAGGAAATCGCTAAATTGACTGAACTATTAATGGAGTACGATCCAGCCCCTCCATTTAATGTAGGTTCACCAGAAAAAGCGGGGGCTGAGTTAGTAAGCAAGGCGATGCCCTTCTATTTCAATTGGCTAAAAACGAGTAAACCAGAGCTGGCTGAATTGTTTATCAAAGCATTTGGGATGGGGGGAATGAGCAACTCCGTAGCTCAATAGGAGAAGCTTGACTTTTTCACAGGAGTAATCTCAATCATGACTATAAATGTTCGTGCTGAGCGCACGTCATTCTCTGAGCGCTGGACCCAGATTGGCTTTCTGGCGACCACAGTATTGTTTAACCTTTGCCTAGCTGCTCAACTGTTGACCGTTGGACTAGCGGTTTTCTATGATTCAACTTGGTGGAGCATCCACGTTTGGCTGGTTCGCGGATACAGTGGATTGGTTGTACTGCTTATAGTAGGGCTATTCATCAATCCATTCTCTCGGAAAATACAAACGCTTACCATAAGTCTGGCGATACTGCTCACCCTCCAATTCGTCACGATTCACCTCAATTCTCCCTTACCTTTGGGGGTACTTCATCCGCTCATCGGATTTTCATTGTTTACTTCCTCAACAACCTTGGTGCATCGAGCTTGGCGTGAGGTGTTTAGCTTAGATGCTGTGAATGAATCTTAATCTATCAGATAATTTTTTGTAGATGGACGGCGATCGCCTGCATGATTATTAGAGGACTAACTTAAACGTGCAGGATAGCGATCGCTATCTCTGCGATCAGTCGCTGCAATAATCGGAGAAATGAATCGTGGATCTGAAGCTAACGAACAAAACTGCCTTGGTTAGTGGTTCTACCGCTGGCATTGGTTTAGCGATCGCCCAATCTCTAGCGCAGGAAGGGGCATCGGTCGTCGTTAATGGGCGATCGCAGGAGCGAGTCAGCGCTGCGGTGGAGCAGATCAAACAAACCTATGCCGATGCCAAGCTTCAGGGAGTGGTAGCAGACCTCTCGACTCAGGCTGGAGCCGACAAACTCTTTCAGCAGGTACCAGAAGTAGACATTTTAGTGAACAATCTGGGAATTTATGAGATCAAGGCGTTCGCAGATATCTCCGACGAAGACTGGGTAAAAATTATTGAAGCGAACGTTTTGAGTGGCGTCCGGCTATCTCGGCATTACCTGCCGCTCATGCTGAAGCAGAACTGGGGTCGAATTATCTTCATTTCTAGCGAGTCTGGTGTTAGTATCCCAGCGGAGATGATCCACTATGGCGTTACTAAAACAGCACAGTTGGCACTTGCGCGTGGTCTAGCAGAAACGACTGCTGGTAGCGAGGTTACAGTTAACTCTGTATTGCCTGGTCCTACCAGATCTGAGGGTGTAGAGAACTTTATCCAAGGGATGGCACAGTCTCAAGGTGTTGACTCTAGTCAGGTGGAGCAAGAGTTTTTCCAGAGTATGAGACCTTCCTCATTACTCAAGCGATTTGCGTCACCTGAAGAAGTGGCAGCGCTCGTTGCATTTGTCGCTAGTCCACTGTCGTCAGCTACTAACGGTGCAGCACTACGGGTTGAGGGCGGTATTGTCCGCTCAATTACTTAAGCAGTTCATTTCGTTTTAGAAAGGAAAACTTCCTGACCCGATTACGAGGAGGCCGGATATAAAGAAGTTGTTACCTACTAACTTGGCCTCAGCGTCAGCTGAGGCTTTTCTTTCAAGTACAGATATTGAGACGATGGTAAATTCATGAGTTTGCCCTTTCCCCTTTGCCCTTTCACCTTTGCCCTGCGCGCTTCGCGCCCTGATGTGCGACCAGTGACTGTCTTCCCAGCACCACGCAAGCAATCACAATGCAGGCAGAACCCAGCATGAGAGGTGTTACTCGCTCGCCCAACAGTAACACAGAGAACAGAATCGTAAGAAAGGGCTGCAACAGCTGCAGCTGACTGACTCTAGCAACACCCGCAAGACTCATGCCGTGATACCAGGCAAAAAACGCCAGAAACTGACTGATAATACTGACATAGCCGAAGCCTAACCAGGCAGTTGGAGAGGCGACAAGTCCATGTCGAGACGCGATCGCCACTGGAATAACCAGAATCGGCGCTGCCATGACCAACGCCCAGCAAATCACCTGCCATCCCCCTAAAATCCGCGCTAAACGTCCGCCCTCTGCATAGCCAATTGCAGCAGCAGCCACTGCAACTACGAGAGCAACATCGGCTAACTTGATTTGGCCGCCACTAGAGACGATCGCAAACAGGACTATTGTTGCACTGCCGGTAACGCTAGCAATCCAGAACTTCGGCGAAGGTCTTTCTCCTACCCGAACAACGGCAGCGATCGCCGTAGCTAAGGGCAGCAGTCCTATGATCACGCCTCCATGGGCTGCTGGTAACTGCTGCATTGCCCAAGCTGAAAGCAATGGAAACCCAAGGATCACGCCAGCGCCAACAATCAGCAAGCTGCCCCAGTGTTTGCGGTTAGGTATGGGCTGACGAGTTGTCCATAAGACAATCATTGCTAGAAAACCGGCAATGACTGCACGCCCTAACCCAACAGTTGTTGGATCGAGGTCAGTGACGGCGGCGCGGGTTGCTGGTAGGGTCAGACTAAAACCAAGTACACCCAAAAAGCCATAGCCCAGTCCTAATTCAGTGTCAATGCGGTGAACCCTGACTCGTTCCACGGTGATTTGCTCATTTCAATACTCTACAGAGTCGCTCAGTAACAGCATCAGCAGAAGGTACAGATCTGTTTAATCTATACCGATACAGTTGCAAGTATCGCAACTGTTCTAGTCAAACTTGGCCGAACTGTACCAGGTCGAGCAGCGCAAGATCGCTTAATATTGCCTGTAACCGCTTCGCTTTAAGGAAGGGCTGTGAAGATTCCTTTAGACCGACAGTCATCACATCCTCTGTATCTTCAAATCCGCAACTACCTGAACCGGCTGATTCACTCAGGCGTGCTGACTGCTGGACAACGGCTGCCCTCAATTCGACTACTAGCCAAAAATCTTCAGGTCAACAAGTTAACTGTAATTGAGGCATACAGCGTT
>CAXUIV010000214.1:0-7558 GCA_964250875.1 uncultured bacterium | reverse complement strand
TTGCTAGTTTCTCCTCTCAAGAGTTTCAGCCTGCTGTCACCTTTGCTAAAAGCTTGGTTGCTCAACTGGAAGAGCCACTACAGTCATCCATGCTGCTCAACGTCAATGTGCCAGCCGTGGAGGCGAAAGAAATTGCTGGCGTCGCTATCACCCGTCAAGGAGTGCGCCGTTACTCTGATGTGTTTGAGAAGCGGGTTGATCCGCGTGGCAAGACATATTACTGGTTAGCAGGAGAGTTGCTACAGGAGATTGAGCCAGAACCTGGTCTGCTGCCGCCAGAGATTCCTACCGACGTACAGGCGATCAGCAACAACTACATCAGCGTCACCCCTTTGCAGTACAACCTCACATACACAGTTGGGGTGAAGGAATTGTCTAACTGGGAATTCGCTCCTAACTTTCATGAGTGCTGAAGTGCTGATGATCCGAACAGGATGGGAATTTAAGCTGCTAGACTTAGATCAAAAGCACAAATAAAGCAACGCCCCACGGTAGTATTCTTAGTAAGTAGAACAAGTGTTTCCCCAAAACCGATGAGTACCGTGATGTAAAAAGTGCATCCACTGCTTGCCGAAGAGGGCGTTGTGTCAGTTAGGCTAGAGTGCAGTTAGATCGGTCTTCATTGCGGACCCAACAGGAACTGCACTGTAGTTCTTGGGTCTGGTTAAAAACCAGCTTACGGCATCCACTAAAACCAGCCTCAAACAAATCTGTCGTCAAAAGAACTCATACCCACTCTGGGTTAAACAGCTTAAAGACGAACGCAAAAACCTTTGGTCTCGACCGCCCGATGATTTCGGTAAGCAATATTCATGTCTATTACATCCAACCAATTCACGGTGCAATTTTGGGGAGTTCGTGGCAGCATCCCCTCACCAGGCCAGCATACTGTCAGGCATGGCGGGAACACGCCTTGCGTTGAAATGCGGGTAGGTGGTAAGCGCCTAATTTTTGATGGTGGTACTGGCCTGCGCGTCTTGGGGCATTCTCTCCTATCACAAATGCCGCTGGAAGCCTACATGTTCTTTACTCACTCCCACTGGGATCACATTCAAGGGTTTCCTTTCTTTGTGCCAGCATTCGTGAAGGGAAATTGCTTTCACATTTATGGTGCTGTCGCTTTTAACGGTTCAACGGTTGAGCATCGCCTGAATGACCAAATGCTTCATCCGAATTTTCCAGTACCTTTGCAGATCATGGCTGCCGATTTACACTTCCATGATATCAGGGCTGGGCAGACAATTCAGCTTGATGACATCACGGTAGAAACGGCACCACTGAATCATCCAGGCGAAGCTGTGGGGTATCGGGTTAACTGGCGCGGTGGTGCTGCGGTTTTTGCCACTGACACTGAGCATTTCTCTGATCGCTTGGATGAAAACGTGTTGCGATTAGCTCGTGATGCCGATGTTTTGATCTACGACGCCACATACACCGACGAGGAATACTACTCGGAAAAGTCCCCGAAAAAGGGATGGGGGCATTCTACCTGGCAAGAAGCGGTCAAGGTCGCTAAAGCCGCTAATGTAAAAAAACTGGTAATTTTCCACCACGACCCCATGCATGATGATGAATTTTTAGAGGGTGTGGGAGAACAGGCAAAACAACAGTTCGACGGGGCAATCATGGCGCGTGAAGGTCTTGTACTCCAGGTGTTACCTGTACCAGTTCCCTTACCTGAACCCGTCCCACAAACCAGCATCTCTGCCTAAAGCGCCACGTAGAGATTTTAGATGGAAAACTATAGCTCATCTCACGGAGGACAGCCGATGGAATTACGCGAGCGTTTGTAGCCTGTTGTTCTCTGTTGATTACCAATAACAAACAACCAACAACAAACAACAAGGCGTATATGTGTCAGAATGTAAAATTATATTTCTAATAATGTAGAGTGTGGGTCACTTCTCTAGCTAAAGCTCTGACACCAACGGCTGTTGCTTTGGGAAACTTTGATGGTTTACATCGAGGGCATCAACAGGTTATTCAACCTGCTCTAAAACTTGTTGGTCGCCAATCGCCAGTCCTCAGTCGTCAGTCATCGGGTGTCAGTAGCAACGGACAACGGACGATGGATGAACACGTCTACAGCACAGTTGTCACGTTCAATCCTCATCCGCAGGAATTTTTCACCGGACAGCGCCGAGACCTGTTGACAACTCTGGATGAAAAAGTGCAGCAGTTAGAATACTTGGGAGTGGAACAGTTGGTCCTGCTACCCTTTGACCGCGAACTGTCGGCTTTGAGTCCACAACAGTTTGTCGAAAAAATCTTAGTGCAGCACCTGCGTTCTCAATGGATTAGCGTAGGACAAGACTTCCGCTTTGGATGGCAAAGAAGTGGCACTGCTGCCGATCTCCAGGCGATCGCCGCCACCTTCGGCATCTCCGTGACGACTGTATCCCTACAAACTTGCGAGGATGAACGCATCAGCAGCTCGTCCATTCGTCAGAGTCTCACGAGTGGTGACATCCAACGTGCCAATCAATTGCTAGGACGTCCTTACACTCTTAATGGCGTCGTCATTCAAGGCCAACAGTTGGGCAGGACAATTGGCTTTCCCACAGCTAATCTCCAGCTACCTCCAGAGAAGTTTTTGCCCCGCCAGGGCGTATACGCTGGGCGAGTCCTGGTAGAAGACCACACTCTTCTGGGTGTTATGAACATTGGCAATCGCCCCACGGTCAACGGCACCAGCCCCAGCATCGAGGTACATCTGCTAGATTGGTCTGGAGATTTGTATGGAAAGACCATTAAGGTGGAACTCGAAAAATTTCTACGACCCGAACAAAAATTTGCTTCCCTGGAAGCACTTAAAGCGCAAATTGCAGCCGACTGCGCTACGGCTAGAGCCTTTTTAAGTGCGGAGTGAATCCAAAATCCAAAATCGCATGAGAGAATGGATTGAGCCACTGACCCAAAACCTGGGTCGTACCATAGTCGGTAAAGCCGAAGCAATCCGCTTAGTGCTAGTTGCGCTACTGGCTGGTGGTCACGCCTTACTGGAAGATGTTCCTGGTGTTGGCAAAACTCTCCTTGCTAAATCCTTGGCTCGTTCAATTGACGGACGGTTTCAACGACTGCAATGCACCCCCGATTTACTGCCTACAGACATCACAGGTACAAACATCTGGAACCCACGAACGGGTGAATTTGAATTTCTCCCTGGTCCCGTATTTGCCAACGTCCTGCTAGCTGATGAAATCAACCGTGCTACACCTCGGACGCAATCGGCTCTGCTCGAAGTGATGGAGGAGCAGCAGGTGACAGTCGATGGTGTCTCCCGCGTTGTCGGTGGGTTGTTTTTCGTTATTGCCACTCAAAACCCCATTGAGTATCAAGGCACGTTTCCCCTGCCTGAGGCACAGATGGACCGCTTCACGCTGTCTTTGACCTTGGGCTATCCTAGCGAGATGGAAGAACTTCAAATGCTACAGCGGCTACAGACTAACCTCGCAGTCTCCGATCTACAGCCCTGCATTACCCTGGCTCAAATCTTGGAGTTACGTCAACTTTGCAGTAGAGTCAAAGTAGAAGCTTCCTTACAGCAATACATCCTCCAGTTGGTTCGCACGACCCGGCAGGATGAAGAGATTACCTTGGGCGTCAGCCCACGCGGTACCGTCGCCCTGCATCGAGCTACCCAAGCTCTGGCTTTTCTAATGGACCGCGACTATGCAACTCCCGATGATGTGAAGTTTCTTGCCCCCCACGTTCTCTCCCATCGCCTCATCCCCACTGGAGGCCGTAAAGCTAAAACCATCGTAGAGCGGCTATTGCGCTCTGTAGCGATTCCATAGTAGAGACGCTTTAAACCTTCAGAAGAAATCCTAGAAGGGTCTCAGCCAGCCGACTTCTTCCTGAGAGCCGTCTTTCTACTACGTATTTTCAAGTATATTAAATCACCGCCTTCCCAGCTTTTGCCTCCGAGAAAACCGCTTGTGCCAATTGTTGGGGTGGAATATTGGTTTTACTTCTTTACTCTTCTATGGTTAACTGTGTATTCAAATGATCCTTCCTTCAAGATCACCAAAGTGGTTGTAGGAAGATATTGTTTGTGGAGTGAGAAAAAATTCAAGGCAAGATTGATGAAAGCGAAGTATCTAGCCCTTTTTGGTACAGCTCTGATTCTGACAGCGACCGGCGGTGTTGCTATTGCTCAAGACAGTAGCAAACCTGCAGATATCCAACTCACACCGGCAGCGATGGACCTCTTATGCAAAGAGTTTCCCCTGAATTCTCGCTGCGCCAAAAGCAGTCCCTCACCTAGCCCCAGCATGTCGTCTGAGCCTAGCCCCAGCCCTAGCATGTCGTCTGAGCCTAGCCCCAGCATGTCGCCTGAGCCTAGCCCTAGCATGTCGTCTGAGCCTAGCCCCAGCCCTACTGCACCTGGCCCCAGCAGTTCGGAGTCACCTAGCACTGCTCCATCCAGTAGTACAACCGAACCCAGCACAACTGCCCCAGCCCCTGGTATACCCGCAAGTCCTGGTTCACAAAACAAACCTGCTGTTCAACCCCAATAGTTCTGAGCTTCCGGATGGTGCGCGGACTTGCAACTTACTGTGTTGCTGCTGCACTCATCCGGTCTTATCTACATAGATAGCCAATATAGATAGCAATTTGCTTGGTATGTATTTAAATATTCGCCAATCTAAGCCCCAAGACAGTGTGTACCTCGCTTGCACCAGTCTAAGCTGAGGCTTGATAAGTCGAGCGTGTTAGAAATCCTCATGAGTGAAGAAACATCAAATCAAGCAGAAGGCAGCAACATAGTAGATCCAGAGCTTGAGGAGGCAATCCAAAGAATAAAGCAGCCTCCATCAATAGACAATGCGATGAGGGAACTAGACCCAGAAGAACTTTTGGGAAACCCAGCGGTAGCGCCTGAAATGCTCGATCAGATGACTGACTTGAGAGACGATTTGAGGCGAGATGAGTAGGGATACAATTTTTAAGAGCCTCACCGCTACCTGCTTCGCATGCCACCGTCGTCTGTCTTGAACTATGTTACCCGTCATCTACTCGGATGAGTTTCTGGAACACAAAACTGGTTCGTCCCACCCGGAGTGTCCAGAGCGCCTGAGTGCGATTGTGGAAGCGTTAAAAGCTGCTCCTTGGACTGACCAGATTGAGTGGCATCTGCCGACACTGGTGGAGAATCGACCGCTGATGCCTCTGCTGCAACAGGTTCATAGTCAGAACCATATCAAAACCCTCCAGCACATATCTCAAAGCGGTGGTGGGCAGTTAGATGCTGATACACCAGTTTCACCCCGCAGCTATAACGTTGCCTTACTGGCGGTCAATGCTTGGTTAGACGGAGTTGATCAAGTGCTAGAGACAGGCAATCCAGCATTTGTGCTGGCTCGTCCTCCAGGCCATCATGCTGAAAGCGATCGCGGCATGGGGTTTTGCCTGTTCTCGAATGCGGCGATCGCGGCCTATTACGCTTTGGAACAGCCGGGAGTCAGCCGCGTGGCGATTTTCGATTGGGACGTGCATCATGGCAATGGGACACAAGCGCTCACTGAAAATCATCCGCAAATCGCCTACTGCTCGATGCATCAGTCCCCTTGCTATCCCGGCACTGGCAAAGCGTCGGAACATGGGGCACACAACAACGTTCTAAATTTGCCCATGCCCTCTGGCAGTACGATCGCCGACTACCAGCCTCTGATTGAACAGAAGATTGTGCCGTTTCTGATGCAGTTTCAGCCGGATTTGTTGATTGTTAGTGCAGGTTACGACGCGAATGCAGACGACCCGCTAGCAGGTATTGATCTACAGCCACAAGATTATGGTTTGATGACAGATCGCTGTCTGCAAGTCACTCGTCGAATAGTCTTTGGCCTTGAGGGTGGCTATGACCTGTCCGCACTTGCTCAATCAGTGATAGCCACGATTGAGAGCTGCCTATCTTGATGGCACTTTAGAAGTTTCTATATTAAGGTGTTGCATTTTCTTAGTAAGGATTTGAGCAAGAGACTCTAAAGTTAAGAATTAAATAGTAAACATAACGATGACGATCGCCTCACAGATTGAAACAATCGTCGGTTCAGAGCAGGGAATTTGTCACTGGGAATTAGGAGTAAGTCAGCAAAAGCGTCTCCTGCAAGCGATCGCTCCTGGAACGACTCCTAGCTACATCGTCTATCCCCACAATCAAGCAGAACTTGCCGGAGTTATGGCTTGCGCTCACCAAAACAAATGGCGCGTTCTGCCCTGTGGCAGTGGCAGTAAACTGGGTTGGGGTTTTCCAGCTTCGGATGTTCAACTTGTTGTCAGTACAGAACGCCTGAATGAGGTAGTTCAACATGCAGTCGGCGATTTAACCGTCACCGTAGAATCTGGAACGAAGTTCGCTGACGTTCAGAACACGCTAGCAACAGTTGGGCAGTTTCTTGCCCTTGACCCAACCGCACCAGCGACAGCAACAATGGGCGGTATTGTCGCAACATCTGATACAGGTTCTCTGCGTCAACGCTACGGCGGTGTCCGCGATCAGCTACTGGGCATTACCTTTGTCAGAGCCGATGGTCAGATTGCCAAAGCTGGGGGACGAGTGGTAAAAAATGTTGCAGGCTACGACTTGATGAAGCTGTTTACTGGTTCTTTTGGGACATTGGGCATCATTTCTCAAGTCACATTTCGGGTTTATCCTTTGCCTAAAGCCTCACAGACGGTCGTGTTAGCGGGGGAGGCTAACGCTATGGCGCAAGCCACAAACACGCTGCGAGCTTCTGCTTTAACCCCTACAGCCGTTGATTTGTTGTCGGCGCATCTGGTCACAAGTTTGGGGATTGGTCAGGGGTGGGGATTAATCGTTCGCTTTCAGAGTTTGCCGGAGAGTGTCAAAGAACAGTCCAACCGGCTGTTGGCTGTCGGTCAGCAGCTAGGTTTAGAAGGCGTTGTTCGCTCAGGAAGTGATGAAGCTGAGCTATGGCAAAATTTGCGAGTAAAAATGGATGCGTCCATCGCAGAACCTGTAGTCACCTGCAAGATTGGGGTGCTGCCTAATGCCGCGATCGCCACTTTGACTGAGTTGGATCGGGTCATGCCTGGGCAGGGAATGGGTTTGATTCACGCTGGTAGCGGTTTGGGGATGTTGCGGTTTGATAGCGCGGATGTGAAAATGCTTTTGCAGATGCGCTCGGTTTGTGAGGCTGGAGGTGGCTTCTTGACGGTTTTGGAGGCTCCGATTGCTCTGAAGCAAAGCGTGGATGTTTGGGGCTACAGTGGCAATGCTGTGGAGATCATGCGCCGGATCAAGCAACAATTTGATCCAGAGGGGATTTTGAGTCCTGGTCGGTTTGTGGGTGGAATTTGATAGACGAACCGCTGAGACGCAGAGAGCGCGGAGAAGGGAGGAAGATAGAGAGAAGACTATATCTACCGATATCCACCTATGTCATCAGATTCTTTAAGTTCAACTCCAAACTCCGAACTCCGAACTCCGAACTCTTTGAGTCCAACTTCGAATTCCGAACTCCGAACCCCGAACTCCTCACTCCCTACCTTTGACGCCCAGCATCCTCCCGACCCCAAGCTGATCGATACTTGT
>CAXUIV010000213.1:0-7567 GCA_964250875.1 uncultured bacterium | reverse complement strand
CAAAACTTGCTGGTAGGCGTTTTCCACGCCTCCCAGGTCGCGACGAAAGCGGTCTTTATCCATAACCCGACCGTTGGGGTCGGTGTCTGCTTGATTCCACAGACGACAGGTGTCAGGGCTGATTTCATCTGCCAGCCGCAACTGCTGCTGAGAGTCCAAGCCAAATTCCAGTTTGAAGTCCACTAGGGTAATACCACAGTTTTGGAAAAAGGCCGAGAGATGTTGATCGATTTCCAAGGCTCTATCCTGTAACTCGTTAACCTGCTCTGGAGTAGCTAGCTCCATGAGAAGAAGGCGATCGGGCGTCAACAGAGGGTCTCCCAGGGCATCATTTTTGTAGAAAAACTCTACCAGTGGCTGCTTCAGCACAGTACCTAGAGCGATCCCTGTTTGTAGACAGAGACTCCCAGCAGCAATGTTCCTGACAACCACTTCTAAAGGTAAAATTCGCAACGTTCTGACCCGCATCTCATTAGAACTGATACAGTCAATAAAGTGAGTGGCAATGCCAAGCTGTTCCAACTCCTGAAACAGTACCCTAGAGATGGCACAGTTAATGCTGCCTTTACCGGCGATGTTGCCGCGTTTTTGAGCATTGAACGCTGTCGCATCGTCTTTGAAGTAGGCGATTAAAATCTCCGGATCGTCCGTTGTGTAAAGAATTTTGGCTTTGCCTTCGTAGAGCAATGATCGGGCAGACATTGTGAATAATGATTGACAAATGGTAAGCCTAAGAAAGCTGCTCTCTCAGGCTTAATCATTCTATACCTCTGTGGTAAACCTGCCCTAGCAGTATGGCGGAGCAGGAATTGTCGCTTTCAGGATCAGAAATACGAGGGGAGACGCAAACAGGGGGAGACTTTTAGATGGAGGTGCAAAATGGCATATCAGGTTCGGCTCGTGAATGAGGCGATCGCTCTTGACCGCACTATTTCCGTTCCAGCTGATGAGTACATTCTAGATATAGCTGAGGCGATGGGCATTCGCTTGCCTGCTGGCTGTAAACAGGGAGAGTGTTCTGCTTGTGTGGCTAAGCTGGTGAGTGGTGAGGTCGATCAAAGCGAACAAAAATTTCTGCGCTCATCGGAACTTGAGGCTGGGTATACTGTCACCTGTGTGGCCTATCCCCTGTCTGACTGCACGTTGCACACTCATCAAGAACAAGTTTTGTACCAATCGTCGCTCTACTTGAAGTCTCATTCTACTCAGTCTCAATGAATACTTCAAATCCATCAAATCTTACAGTTGAAGATGCACAAAGAATTCTCAAAAAATTTAGCTGTTTGGATACGAAGTTAGTGGAATCGGCAGCAGAAAAAGCTCTGGTCCGTCAGGCTTTGTCGATGATTACTGATTTATCAGATTACCAAAACTTAGGGGTTTGTGCTGATACAGCAGAGCAAGGTTTCTCGGCGTTAGCAAGTTATTTAGAGGCTCTAGGATACAAATTTATACTTGATCCTGCCTCCATGCCCGCAGTTGCAGGAGCAGTGTATCTCAAATTCAATACTAAGCGGGGTTCATCTTACCTCGACTCTTACACAGGACAATATCGCGGTGTCCTAGTGTCTTGCCAATCCTCTGACTACGAAGAAATTAATGATACTTATGGTCATTTACCCCTTGACTTATTTACAACAGGATGAAAGTCCTATCTAGAAGATTTTCTGGCAGATTTTCTGGGAGATTTTCTGGAAATCTCGCAACCACGAATCAACAACCATTAACAAAAGGTGTGATCGCCGCGACAAATTCAGACGTTGCTTCATACGGTAAAACATTGCGGCCTGACGTTTTAAGACCTTGACCCTGCGGCAGACACTCTAGGTAGTCAGCTAAGCGCTGGTCTGGCGTTTCTTCCTTACCTGCTTGACTAATACTTGAAGCCTTGTCTCCTACAACAACCAGTGTTGGTTGAGTGATGGCAGCGATCGCCTGTTTGTAGTCCTGTCGCCAAAACCCAGCTAGAAAGGAAAAAACAGCATAGCGACTAGCTGGATTTGTCGCACCCTGTACCAGCATGTGCAGCCATTCAGCATCGACCTGCTGTGCATCGGCAAATAGTTGCCGAGTCGAGAAAGAACGCAGAAATTGAGGCCGTCGGGCGTAGAGATAAAAAGCCTTGCCAAACGGAGAGTCTAACAAGTTCCAGGTGAGACGCTGCTGCCAAGCAGTCGGTTTGTCGGTGATTACTGCCCAAGCTGGAGGACCCGCTAGGATGAGTCCTCGTATCCAGTTTGCCTGTGAGGCATCATGCTGACTCAGGGCGATCGCCACAGGAAGCAGTGCCCCTTGTACCAGTAAGATCACGGGTTTCTGCACGACTGTTTGTATAAAGTAGTGCAGTTGTTCCGCCCAATCAACTGGACTGTAAGCGATGTGAGGCATGTCGCTTTCACCACAGCCGAGCAAGTCTGGATTGTAAATTGGATTGCGATGACCCGTCTGAAACCATTCGCGGCAGAAGCGCTGCCAAAAATGCCGCGATAAACCAACCCCAATTGGGTGAATTAACAGCAGAGGTGTGCCTTCGTTGAGTGAGGCATCAGGCGGGACATGAACTTCGTATGCGCAGCGGTAGCCGCTCCAAGTGTAGTGTGTGGTAGAGACGCGCTGAGCTTCAAAAATCGGTGATTGAGACAAGGATTGAGGCTGCATAATTACCTGCTTTAGCTAATCGAGAAGACTACAGTTATTTCAGTTCAGCTAGATTTAATTACGTTCACTTATCCGGTTAGCACATTTACAGAGACAAACGTTTTCCGGTTGAATAATGTTATACTTCTAAGAATTAGGTCGCATCGTTCCTACGCTTCAACTCTATCAAGCAGCTAAAAATTTTAAAAAGCTGTCAAAAGTTAGAGAGAGGGCTACATTGAGGTTGAGCAGCAGGGTAGTTAAAAACCACTGTACTGATTGCTGATAACACAGAGATGCATAGCTTTATTTTTTGAAGAAATCTATATTCACACCTCATTAACATAACTGTGATTGCTCGGTCTATTGCGCAACTCCAAGCTGTACTATCTCAGTGGCGTCGCCGTGACTCCTCCGCCAGTAGCTGGTGGAGGGCATTAATCTTGACGAGTTTAGGGGCCAGTGCTTTAGTGCTAGGTGTGCGCTACGTTGGGTGGTTGCAGCCGTTGGAACTTAGGGCGTTTGACCAGTTGATGCGGCTGCGGCCCGCAGAAGGTCCTGACCCCCGGCTTCTGCTTGTAACAGTTAATGAAGCTGATATCAACAAGTATAACTGGCCCCTGTCGGACGAGACATTGAGTCAGTTATTAATACGGCTAGAGTCCTATAAACCGAACGCGATTGGTATGGACATCTACCGCAATCTGCCTGTGAGAACAGGTTATGGGGCGCTTGCGGGTACTTTCAAAGGCCAGAGCAACATCATCACGATTTGTCAACTGAGTGATGCTAAAAATTCCCAAGGCATTCCACCACCACCTGCCATTCCTGCTGAGAGAGTAGGGTTTAGCGATATATCTCCGGACGAAGATGGTATTGTCCGCCGCAGCATACTGTACGGCAATGCTCAGGGGAAATGCAAAGCGTCCGCTTCTCTGGCTACCTTGCTTGCCGTCCATTACCTGCAAAAACAAGGAATTGACGATTTTAAACCTGCCTCACAAAATGATTTGCAGCTGGGCAAAACTGTTTTCCATATCATGGATAACAGTGCAGGCAGCTACCAACATCTAGATGCGGCGGGCTACCAAGTTTTACTTAATTACCGTGCGACGACGCAAATTGCCAGACAAGTCAGCGTCACACAAGTTCTAAATGGTCAGCTTGACCCCAAATGGGTTAAAGATCGGATCGTTCTTATCGGCACCACTGCTGACAGTGTTAAAGATAACTACTACACTCCCTACAGTACCCTCAGCCAAAACCCGGTCATGCGCGGTGTGGTCGTGCATGCCCATGAAGTCAGTCAGATTATTAGTGCAGTCCAAGATGGGCGACCGCTGATTTGGTACTGGCCAGACTGGCTCGAAGTGCTTTGGGTATGGGGCTGGTCTGTTGTGGGCGGATGTATAGGATGGCGACTGCAACATCCCTTGCAGCTAGCTACAGCCGAGAGCGCGGCAGTAGGGGGTTTAATCGTGATTTGCTATGGTGTTTTTCTGCTGGGGGGTTGGATTCCAGTTCTGCCGCCAGCCTTGGCGCTGGTGATAGCAAGCGTGAGTGGTGTCACTTACACGGCGTATCAAACCCAGCAGGAGCAAGAGAAGATTGTTAAACAGGTGCGAGAACAAGATGAGTCAATCGCACTTCTGACGACGCTTTTAAAACAAGACGATGGTACCCAAGATGAGCAGACTCTAGTCTTTAGCAAAATCAGTACGAGTGAAGCCAGAGCAACTCACTTCTTACTTGTTGGACGCTACAAAATTATTAAAGCCATCGGTTTGGGGGGATTTGGTCAAACCTATCTAGCAGAAGATACTCAAAGACCAGGCAGTCCAACGTGTGTGGTCAAACAATTACGGCCAGCTCGTCAGGATGCAACATTTTTACAAGTCTCCCGCCGGTTATTCCACACCGAAGCTGAAATTTTGGAAGTTTTGGGCAGGCATAGTCAGATCCCTCATCTGCTAGCATACTTTGAGGATAACCAGCAATTCTATCTCGTCCAAGAATATATTGATGGCCACTCACTCAGTGCTGAACTGCCGGTCGATCAGCGTCAGAGTGAGAGTTTTGTGGTTGCTCTCCTTAAAGGAGTGTTGGAAATTCTCATATTTATCCACGACCACCACGTACTCCACCGGGATGTCAAACCTAGCAATATTATCAGACGTCAACAAGACGGTCGCTTGGTTTTAATTGACTTTGGTGCAGTTAAGCAGATGCAGCCATCATTACAGGAGGGACCCGAAGGACCGACGGTCGCGATCGGCACACGTGGCTATGCACCACCAGAACAACTCACAGGTCATCCACAATTTAGCAGCGATATTTACGCATTGGGGATGATTGGGATTCAAGCTGTGACTGGCATTCCGCCCCACATGCTTAAGCCTAACAAAAACAGTGGCACTGTCGATTGGCGGCATTTAGCTAAAGTTAGTGAGGAGTTCGCCTCTATTCTGGATAAGATGGTACGCTATCACTTCAATGAACGCTATCAGTCAGCAGCAGCAGTCCTACAGGATTTGAAGCAGTTGGCGCATTAGCTGTGGCAAAATGAAAGGCGTTGTTCCGACAAATCTCCCCAGGTAATCTTGTGAGTCCAGTTGCGCTTTCTTCTGTCCGCCGCGTATTTCCCTTCACTGCCATTGTTGGCCAGGAAGAGATGAAACTGGCATTGCTACTGAATGTCATTGACCCCAAAATTGGCGGCGTCATGATTATGGGCGATCGCGGTACTGGTAAATCTACAACTATCAGAGCGCTGGCTGACTTGCTGCCAGAAATCACTGTCGTTGCGGATGATCCCTTTAACAGCCATCCGAGCGATCCCGACCTGATGAGTGACACTGTTCGGCAGCAGCTGGAACAACAGGTAGAAATTCCTGTAGCTCACAAACAAGTGCCAATGGTTGACCTACCCTTGGGTGCAACAGAGGATAGAGTCTGTGGCACGATCGATATTGAAAAAGCCCTCTCTCAGGGAGTAAGGGCTTTTGAACCAGGGTTATTAGCCAAGGCTAATCGCGGTATTCTCTACGTTGATGAAGTAAATTTGCTAGACGACCACTTGGTAGACGTTCTCCTAGACTCAGCGGCTAGTGGTTGGAACACGGTGGAACGAGAAGGCATTTCGATTCGCCATCCAGCCCGCTTCGTTCTCGTTGGTTCTGGCAACCCTGAAGAAGGTGAACTGCGACCCCAACTCCTTGATCGGTTTGGCATGCATGCCGAGATCCGCACTGTTAAAGAACCAGCCCTACGAGTGCAAATCGTAGAGCAACGGGCAGAGTTTGACCAAAACCCTCAGTTGTTTCTAGAAAAGTATCAGCCCCAGCAAGCAGAGTTACAGCGCCAGCTGGCTAGCGCCCAAGAGCGTTTGCCTTCGGTGAAACTTGACCGTGACCTACAGGTGAAAATTTCAGAAGGCTGCTCTGAGCTAGATGTCGATGGCTTGCGGGGTGACATTGTGACCAACCGTGCCGCAAAAGCTTTAACAGCATTTGAGGGCCGCAGCGAGGTGACAGTTGACGATATCCGCCGTGTTATGACCTTGTGTCTCCGGCACCGGCTGCGCAAAGATCCCTTAGAGTCAATTGATTCAGGTTATAAGGTAGAAAAAACTTTTAGCCGTGTCTTTGGTGTCGAACCGACACTTGCAGAAACGGAGGTTGGACAAGCTAACGGTGTAGGTCAAACCAGTAGCCGTTTTCGTTAATCACCATTCCCCCCCTAGGCTACTCATGAGAATTTGGCGTTTTTGGTTGAATACGTTAATCTTGTCTAGCCAACACAATCCGCCCCGATTTGTGGAGCTATTGATGCTATTGCTAGCTATGGCTTTACTAGGAGTTTGGGGCATGGTTCAAAGCTGGCCCTACTTGGTGCTGTGCTTGAGCTATGTGATTGGCGCATCTGTGTCTATCTTGGTGCGGGAAGCGCTTACGCCCTCATCACAGTCGCGTTTGACACAAGCAACGGTATCGCTATTGCTTGCTACCAGTTTGTACTACAGCTTCACTGAGTTGTCCGACTTGATATCTCTTCGGTGACAACGTAGAAGCGTTAGATCTAAATGTAGAGACGTTACATGTAACGTCTCTATGTTCTTAGCGCAAACTGACTGACGCCACGTTTGAGTTAGGGTCACTGCCAGTTAACACCCATGCGATTAGCTGCTTAGTGGGTGGGAGGTGCCGACCCAAAGTCAGGTCGCGCACCTGGAAATGCAGATGAGGACCTGTACTCTCTCCCGTACTGCCTGTACTGCCGATAGTAGCCCCAGCCTGAACCGCAATCTGCGGGCCATTGATCGGTGCCTGACATGCCGATAGATGTAGTGCATCGAAGCGTAAGTTGGGGAAACTGGATGATGACATCGTCGCCACTAGTCCTCCACCTTTGGCATCAATCCAGCACTTTAAAGTGGTGGTGGTGCCTGCTGGTCCAATGGCATAGAGATTCGTGTGGACAGGGGTATTTAGGTCTACCCCACCATGAAACTCTGGATGCCCAGTGAGGGGATGCAGCCTTAGACCGTAAGGGGATGTAACGGTGTAACCGACAATTTGACCTCCAAGATGAGGAGTGCTACCTACTGTGGGTTGCAGGGCGAATTTCTTGGAGGGTGAGCCAGATGAAGGCGAAATCAAAGGTGGTGATATCCTTTTTGCTTGATGAGGTCCGACGACCTTCGACACGGTACCTAACCCACTGGGAGGTGCGAAGTCAAGCGCGATAGGCGAGGTTGAAACCATGTTCCCCACCGCCTTAGGGAGATCTAGCTGGTTGACCGCGATCGCCCTTGCAGAAGCAAAATGCTGCTGTGCTGTCCGCCGCGCTGGTGCTACAGGTAGTGCAACAGGGTCAAAGTTGAGCGCCACAGACGTGCCACTAGCATCCCCCCATCTCCCCGTCTCCCCAC
>CAXUIV010000212.1:0-7581 GCA_964250875.1 uncultured bacterium | reverse complement strand
GCTGCTTGAACGAGCCGCACGCCAGCGGACCGTTTTTCGTGTGCCCGCTGTAAAACATGTTCCATCAGGCGGCGACCAACCGAGCCGTTTTGCGCGGCAGGGTCTACTGAAGTGGGGCCGATCCCGGAGATAGTGTCGCCTTCCCACAAAAAGTTGCTGCCGATGACGTGCCCATCCTCAGCCTCAGCCACGACTGAATAGACCCCTGGGTGCGCTAAAAGTTCGGTCAACATATCGGCCCCAAACTCCGCAGAAGGAAAGTCGGGTTCAAAACTGTGCTGTTCGGCAACATCACGCAACCCTATATACAAAATGGTGCCGCAGGGGAGTGCATCGTCGGGCTGTCCCGCACGCAGCATCACCGAAGACTTTTGTTCAAAGACTTTGTTCATGATGAAAAAACTCTAAAGTGTTCCGTTTGTAACTTTACAGCATAATATAGACCGTTCTATCTATACAAAGTAAAAAATGCTCGTCAGTACATCTAAATTTTCTGATTCTGAAAGAAATGCAAAAATTTGCGCGGCGAAAGGGTTGGGAGTGTTGCTAAGGAACTGTGCAGACGGCATGCACATCCTTATGCTATATGAACCTGTCTATTTACGACATTGCTTACACAAGATCTTAATTACGTTGATTTAAAGGAACACCGAGTATGCAGCGCGGAGAACACCGAGGAAAGATTTTAGCTGTGGCTACTGAACTGTTTTACCGAAACGGCATCCATGCCACAGGCATCGATACCATTATTGCTCAATCCAACATCGCTCGGATGACCCTCTACAAGCACTTTCCTTCTAAAGAGTCTTTGATTGAGGCTGTCCTTCGCCAGCATGCCGAGAACGCACGTCAACACCTGGAAAGCATCGTCAATCAAACCGATAATACCCCAGCAGAACGGTTATGGCTCCTGTTTGAGGTATTGGACCAGGTGGTACAAACGCCAGAGTTTTTCGGCTGTCCCTTCATCAATGCAACGGCGGAATACTCCGATGTCACTCATCCCTTTCACCGTATAGCTGTGGAATACAAGCAGATGTACTGCGACTATATTTTCCAAATCGTCGAACAACTCAATGTTTCTGACCCGCCTGCATTAACCATGCAACTCTTTTTGCTGATTGAAGGAACACTTGTAACCGCACAAGTGGACGCGCAACAGCGCACGTCTGAGGCGGCTTTGACGGCAGCACACATTTTAGTAGATTTTCATAGCAGAAAATGAATACCGCTGAAGTACTTTTGTAGCACACCTAGCCCAAAATACAATTCTTCAGAAAATCAATGAGGACTCTAACTTTGAGTGGAACATAAGCACGAGAAGGATAGACCAGCCAAGCTGCGGTGCTGAAATCCGTTGCGGTCACGTCGTAATCTGGAAACACGTTGATGAGAGTGCCAGCCTGTAGATCTTCGTCAATCAACCAGTCTGGGAGCAGCGCTAGCCCCATTCCTGCGATCGCACACTGCTGAAGGGCGATCGCGCTTGAAATGAGCGTGCGTCCATGAACAGAGACTTCGCTTAGTTCTCCACTGCGATCTTTGAATATCCATCTCGATCGAAACCCTGCTAGCGGAAAAAGCAGACAGTTATGTTGTTCCACATCTATTGGTTTCTCCAGTTGTCCCGCTCGCTTTAGGTAATCTGGGCTAGCACAGACCGAATAGTGAGTTCGCATCAGTTGTTGGGCAATCAGAGTTGAGTCGGCAAGGAGTCCGAGGCGAATTGCCAGGTCAATTCTTTCAGCAAACAAATCGACAACGGCATCGGTCAGTAATAAATCAACTGTAAGTTCGGGGTACAACGCAGCCATGTTAGGCAGGAGTGGAACAACGCATTTGAGTCCGAAAGAGACAGAAGCCGTTAAGCGGAGTTTTCCCTTGGGCTGTCCAGAAATATCTGCGGCTACGTCAATCGCCTGCTGCATTTCCTCTACGAGAGGCTCGATGCGCTCAAAATAAGCTGTTCCTGCCTCTGTGGGCGACAGTTGGCGAGTCGTCCGCTGAAATAATCTGATTCCTAGTTCTGCTTCTAAACCTGCGATCGCCCGTGAAACAGAAGAGGGATCAAGATTGCGCTCGCGGGCAACAGCGGCAAAACTGCCCTGCCTCATCACCTCAACAAAGAGTTGCAGCACCGATACATCCATTGCTGAATTGTAAGCACTAATTCGCTGTACTCATGATTATTTTAAAGGTTATCTTGCACCAAAATACATCAATTAATGTAAAAAATGCACGAGAGAAATTCTCAGACTAATGTTTATTGCTTTCTCTGCAGCAAATATAGTTTTGTCATGTTGAAATTTGAGCAACGTACAAACGCATAAATCTAAGTCAACTAAGGAATTGTTGGAGGAATAGTGATGAAACGGATTGCAGTCTTAGGATCTGGAGCAATGGGATCTCGTATTGTGCAGAACCTGCTCAAAGCTAACTATCAAGTTGTCGTGTACAATCGCACGGAAACCAAGGTGAAGCCCTTGCTAAATCAGGGGGCTGTTTATGCTACGACACCTAGAGAAGCTGCCGAACAAGCCGATGTTGTGATTAGTATGGTCACTGATAATGACGGATCTCGCAGCGTTTGGCTTGACCCGAAAATAGGAGCGGCATTGGGACTTGGCAAAGAGGCGATCACAATTGAGTCAAGTACGTTGACAGTGGACTGGACACGAGAATTGGCAGCAGAAATAGAGAACTGTGGGGCAACCTTTCTCGATGCTCCCGTAGTTGGTTCTCGTCCGCAAGCAGAAGCCGGGAAACTGATCTATTTGGTTGGAGGCAAAGCGGAAACTTTAGCAAAAGCTCAACCTGTCCTACTGTCCGCAGGTGGTTCAACCGTCCATCATGTCGGTTCCATCGGTCAGGGAATGGCGATGAAACTTGCAGTTAATGCACTGTTTGGCATTCAGGTTGCTGCATTGGCAGAAATCATCGGGATGCTGACTAAGGACGGAATAACAAGTGAAAAAGCAATAGAATGCCTCGGTACGTTGCCCGTAATCAGTCCAGCGGCAAAGGGTGCAGGGAGTTTAATGGTGATGAGCAATCACGCACCAATGTTTCCAATTGAACTAGTGGAAAAAGATTTCCGTTATGTCATCCAAACTGCGCAAGCCTTAGATGCTTCAACTCCAGCATCCATCGCCATTCATGGCGTTTACCAGGATGCAGTTGCTAGGTACGGCAGTGAAAACATTACAGGCGTTGTTCAACTTTTTGTCTGACTGTCTCGCCTGGTGAAACCTTAAACTTCGTGCTATTTCACTGCTGCTGCTTACTGGTATTACAATTTGTATCGGCGGCCCAAAAAACGCCCAAAACAGCATGCCTCAAACAACAAGCTAAGTCAGAGATGAACCAGAAATGGCTGTCAGTTGTGGGAATTGGTGAAGACGGACTGTTAGGCTTAAGCCCAATCGCCCGTTCTCTAGTTGATCGCGCCGCAGTTCTGGTGGGAGGCGATCGCCATCTTGCTATGCTTTCCGCAGGCGATCGCCGCGAACGACTTGTCTGGACGTCGCCCATCGGTGACTCAATTGATGAAATTCTGCGTCACCGAGGACAGTCGGTTTGTGTCCTAGCAAGTGGCGATCCAATGTGGTATGGCATTGGCGTCACGCTAACTCGTCGAATTCCGATCACTGAAATGACTATCATCCCTGCCTCATCTACATTCAGTCTCGCCTGTGCCCGATTAGGATGGTCGTTGTCGGATGTAGAGACTTTAAGCTTGTGCAGTCGTCCGCTATCTCTATTGCAAGCCTATCTCTATAGGAGGGCAAAACTTTTGATTTTGAGTGAAGGCAAGCATACGCCTGCGGTCGTGGCTGAAATTTTAACTCAGCGCGGGTTTGGTAACAGCCTGATGACGGTACTAGAACGATTGGGTGGACCACATGAACGCCACGTAGCGGGTACCGCATTCAGTTGGACAGCAACCGATCTTGCTGACCTCAATGCGATCGCCGTTGAATGCATTGCAAATCCGGATACTATAACCTTGCCTCGAATACCAGGACTTCCAGACAATGCCTATCACCACGATGGGCAACTGACAAAACGTGAAGTTCGGGCTGTCACCCTATCGTCACTTGTTCCTACACCGGGAGAACTGCTGTGGGATGTGGGTGCAGGCTGTGGTTCAATTGCTATTGAATGGATGCGGAGTCATCCTCGCTGTCGGGCGATCGCGATTGAGAAATCAAGAATGCAATACATTGCAGACAACGCCGCTGCCCTTGGTACGCCCAACCTGCAAATCGTTGAGGGAGAAGCACCGGCAGCGCTTAAAGATCTGCCTCATCCTGATGCTATTTTTATTGGAGGTGGAGCAACCGCAGAAGGAATGTTTGAAACCTGTTGGACAGCGTTGCGATCAGGCGGACGCCTCGTTGCGAATGTTGTCACGATTGAGGGGGAACAAAAACTATTTGAATGGCAGCAGCAAGTCGGGGGTGAGTTAACGCGAATTGCGATTCAACGGGCGGAGGCGATCGGGAGATTCCGAGGCTGGAAGGCAATGGCACCTGTTACCCAGTGGGTCGTGTTCAAGCCGTGACCTGTTCGCAATCCAACGAATAGATGAATGCTGAAACTGCTTACCTGTCTAGAATTTTTCAATCCAAAATTCAAAATGGTGTAAGCGGCCAGATGGGGGATTTAGATAGAATCGAGAAGTTACATTTTACTGTGATAGTTGCGCCTTTAAAACATGACTGAACTACTTCAACGTGTTATCGCGGAAATTGAAAAACTTCCAGAAGATCAGCAAAATGCGATCGCTACTCGTCTTTTAGCCGATCTAGAAGACGAGCAGGCTTGGGTGACTCGCTTTAAAGCAACGACTGATCGACAGTGGGATAGTTTGGCTGAAATGGTACGGCAGGAAATCGCGAATGGTGAAACTGTCTCGCTTGAAGAAGTTTTCCCAACCTAAGTTATGGAGTCTAGTGTAACTAAGACATTTCGCGAGCAGCTTCGCCAACTGCCTGTATCAGTGCAAGAGCAAGCTGCGAAAGCCTATGCCCTTTGGCACGAGGATCCATATCACAATAGTCTTCAGTTCAAAAGAGTCAGTCAGCGACAGCCGATTTATTCGGCTCGTATCAGCATCAGGTATCGTGCTTTGGGTCTGCTGGAGTCAGATCGGATTTATTGGTTTTGGATTGGTTTACATGGTGAGTATGATGAGTTGCTCAAGCGTCTCTAGTCTTAAACTGAGCGTTAAGCAACTAACGATTGGATAACCGTCACTCAAAGGACAGTGGTAAAATCATAATTTTGATGAGCATCTATTATGACAGCACAAACGTCCCAATCCATCTATGACTTCTCCGCTACTAGTATTGATGGCAAACCCATCGATCTAAGCGCCTATCGGGACAAAGTGCTGCTAATTGTAAATACTGCCAGTGAGTGTGGATTCACGCCGCAGTATATGGGGCTTCAGGAGTTGTATGATAAGTATGCTAGTCAGGGACTGGTGGTACTAGGATTTCCCTGTAACCAGTTCGGACAACAAGAACCAGGCAACGCGATTGCAATTCGGTCGTTTTGTGAAGCCCGCTTTGGCGTCACTTTTCCGCTTTTTGCAAAGATTGAGGTGAAGGGGGAAAATGCCCATCCGCTTTACAAGTACATAACGAAAGTGGCTCCCGGTATTCTGGGAACCGAAGCAATCAAATGGAATTTCACTAAATTCTTGGTTGATCGTAGTGGTAATGTTGTTAAACGCTATGCCTCATTGACCAAACCAGACGATCTGGAGAAAGCAATTCAAGCGCTGCTGTAAATTAGCTAGCATCTGTTGCAAAAAAGTGTCGCCGAGCCTTTTCATAACCAGATGTGCTGCTTGTAACTATTCAGATATTTTGGAAGCACCAATAAAGTTTTGTGAGGATAAGGGCAAAGGATAAGGGTAGAAAAACTCATTACCTTTGCCCTTATTTTGTCATGTTTCCCTGACAGAGTTAGAATTATTTGCATTTAACTAGCTTAATCAGAGTTTATTGATTTTTTTGCAAACAACAGCAATAAATGTATTCTGCAAGACAATATAGCTTCTAGGCTTGAAGTGATAATCTGCCTACTCAATGCTAAATATTACCCACAAATAGCCTTTTGATTGAGTGATGTTTGCAGACAACTCCTAAATCAAGAAGAAGCAGCTTATGACGTTCATAGCCGATCAGAAGGCACTAGATCCTCGCCACTTATTACTCGCCACTAACTACTTGGATATAGGGGGGTTGGTGGACTGCCTGAGTGAGTTGGTAGCAATACCTAGCGTCACTGGCTCACCAGAGGAGAGTCGCGCTCAGCACTGGTTCGCAAATCGGCTGGAAGAGAGCGATTTTCAAACCGATTTGTGGTCAATTGACCTAGCCACTACTACAAGCAGTCAAGATTTTCCAGGTTTGGAAGCGCCTCGCAGCGAAGCTTGGGGACTAGTGGGAAGCTGGGGCGGCGATGAGGGACCGGCTCTGGTGCTGAACGGGCACATTGATGTGGTGCCACCAGGGGATCTATCTCAATGGCAGGATGGTAAGCCTTACAGTGGACGAGTCGCAGATGGTAGAGTTTACGGGCGCGGTACGTGTGACATGAAGGGTGGGCTGATTTGCAACCTGTTTGCTGTCAAAGCGATTCAAGCGGCTGGGATTCAACTGAAGGGCAAAGTACTGCTAGAAAGTGTCGTCAGCGAAGAAGATGGAGGACTGGGTACTTTTGCTACCCTATTGCGGGGCTATAGGGGCGACGCTGCAATCATTCCTGAACCGACTGAATTGCGGATTATACCAGCCTGTGCAGGCTCCCTGAGCTTTCGTCTGCACCTAAAGGGGTTGTCCGCGCACGCTAGCGTCCGAGACGTGGGTGTGAGTACGATTGAGAAGTTTTGGCAGGTGTGGCAAGCGTTGGCGGCGTTGGAAGCCCGACGCAATCAACCCAGTAACCTGTTGATGAACAGGTTTAAGCTGCCCTACCCTCTAAGTATCGGTAAACTCCAGGCAGGTGACTGGCCCAGCAGCGTGCCTGATCAACTGATTGCGGAGGGGCGGCTGGGTGTCGCTTTAGGAGAGGCACCTGGCAACGCTCAACGCGAGTTCGAAGCGACGCTTGCCGAGGCGTGTCAACAGGACCTTTGGCTGCGCGAATATCCAATTGCAGTAGAGTGGTTCGGTGGCCAGTTCGCTAGCGGCCAGATCTCGGCTGAACATCCCTTGGTTCGTCTAGTGGGTGAGACTCACCAGCAGATTCACGGCACTAAGCCAGAAATTCATGGTGCGCCCTATGGCAGCGATCTCCGCTTGATGACGGATTTGGGTCGCATACCCACTTTGCACTATGGCCCTGGTAGCGTGACTAAAGCACATGCACCAAACGAGTATGTACCCATTTCTGAACTCGTAATGGCAACTCAAACTTTGATTCTGACAATCCTAAAATTCTGCGGCTATGAGGGGCAAGCAGAACACCTGGAAAATTGAACACAAGCTAATGAGTCGTTGACAGATTTGCCGCAACGTTCAGGCGACTCAAGAAAGTCCGCAGGCGATCGCTTTTAGGATTTGTCAT
>CAXUIV010000211.1:6360-7623 GCA_964250875.1 uncultured bacterium | reverse complement strand
CATGAATGTTCCCCAATGGGATCCGTCTCCGCCGCTAGGAGTTTTTATGAATTCCTCCGTCAATCCGTCACCCAGTTCATCCGACAACACTGCCCCTGGCCAGGTTCAGACTGACGATCAGGTGGTCACGCCTGAAGCAACGTCATTGACAGTACCACAAGCTACCACAGATGAAGCCATGGCGAACCGGCAGCAGCCGATTCCTCCTCCCAGTGAACCAACGCAGTACCGCGCCATTGGCTTAGTTCGCGGTCGCTATAGTGCTAGTGCCGAACAAATCACTCGAGGTACGATGCTAACAACGGATGGAACAGAACTCAACTCTGTCCTACTGGGTCGAATTATGAGCTTGGTGAAGAATCACCTGGATTTAGAACAAGAACATTTATGGGTAGTTTATCCGCGTATTGGACAACTGGATGGCAACTTGCACCTTCAGATTGTTGGGGTTTGGGAACCAGAGAAACTCAGCAAGCAGCCGCATCCAGCCTTGACAAGACCCATATCAGAAGGTGTGGAGGATGAGGAGACTGAGGGCTTAGAATCCTCAACCCTTAATGCCGACTCAAATGTAGAGTCGTCTGACCCCGCTACTTCTCCTCATCCCTCACTGGAACTTGAGGATGGTTATTTCTCCATTCGTGGCGAAGTTGTTTACCAGTCCACTTTGGACAAACACTTCGTGATCAAAATCAAGCAAGCTCCACGCAAGGATTCTGAAAAACCGAAGTATTTCAAGTTAAAGCTTCAGGGCATTTTAGGAACCAAAGCAGTAGGACAGTTTTGGGACTTACAAGCTAAAAGGCAAGCCGATAGCTTGGTACTCCAGCAGGGCGAGGCGGTTGTGACCTTGCCTTCAAAACCGAAGTTGAGGAAGAACAAACCGCCGCGTAAAGGAGGTTATTCAGGTAGCACGGGCGTTAAACGCAACTGGGAACCACCGCGTCCAGTGCCTAAAACAGGCAGTACAACATCGACGCCACAGCCGGTGCGGCCTCCGAGCGCTCCCAAGCCAATCAAGCGTCCGAAGCCACCGCAATCATAGTTTTGAGTTTTGAGTTTAAGAGTAGTTAGGGGAGGTTTAAGTTTTGAGTTTAAGAGTAGTTAGGGAATTGCAGAGGTAATTCTCTTTCCTCACTTAAAGAGGAAATTACTCAATTCAAAACTCAAACCTATTCCCACAACTCAAAACTCAAACCTATCCCTACAACTCAAAACTCAAACCTACTCCTACAACTCTCCTCCCCACCGATCCTGGGGTAG
>CAXUIV010000211.1:0-6260 GCA_964250875.1 uncultured bacterium | reverse complement strand
AACTCAAAACTCAAACCTACTCCTACAACTCTCCTCCCCACCGATCCTGGGGTAGAAAAGAGCGCTCCATCGGAATTGGGGCGACTGCCTCAGTGAGTGTAAAAGTTCCTTCTAAGAGCCACTGTTTTAACTCTAAAGCGACTTGTCGCGATAGAAAAAGACTGGCGAGGGGGGCAACTCTGACTTGTTTCCCATCGATCACGATCCGTCCGGACTTTAGCTGAGCGTAGCTCACCTGACCAAAGGTGGGACGTGTACGACGGGGAATGGAGAAATCTACCACGGGTGCGACGAGGTCTTGGTCTTGGACTGCGCAGTTGGCGACGACTGCTTCATGCAAAACTGGCAGAGGTACACCCACGCCCAGCATTAAGGAAGGACCATAACTCTTGAAGTAGCAGCCTCGCACCCAGCGGGGGTTCATCTGCTTAGCGTCACCAATCAAAGCTAAGGTGGCAGCAGGTCCAACAGGTGTGCGATTGGGGAGGCGTTTTTGCAAGGGGAAGTGCTGCGTGCCTTCCCATGCGACATATCCAACGCCACCACCCAAGAAAATTCGGGTGCCAATACCGATCAGTTGCAAATCAGGATCGTTAAGCAGTGGCGAGATGGCACCAGGGTTGGAGTAGACGGCGTTGCCTAAGCTAGGCTGGAGAGGACCAAGGTAGGTAAAAAGTGGGCGATCGCCTCCATTCACACCTACGATAAAATTTTGATAAAGATTACGAGGATTGAATAAGTAGAACTGATTAATCGTCTCACGGGTGATTGTCGTTTCAAATGAGGCACGGGGGTAGCAATCTGTTACCTGTCCCGTAGCTCGCACCTGTACGGTTTTACCAGCAATTAAATCTTCTATGACATGTCCGCCTCCCCGTAGCGCCTGAGATTTTGCTTCACTGACGCCAAAACGAACTTCCTCCCCCTCATTCGCTTCAACACCTTGAGTTGCCCCTAAATACAGATCCACTGCACCAAATCCAGAATAGGCTGGAACGCCGTCCATCCAGCAGCGGCGAATCTTAATTGGGGGGTCAGTGTGCCCCAGATTAATAATGGCTCCAGAAGACTCCATTGGCTCAAAGGTGCCAGTCGTAATGACATCAACCTCCTTCGCTGTCTGGATGATGCCCACTTCTACCACCCGCGCTTTTAATTCCTCAACTGTCCAGACTACGGCACGGTTACGGCTGATTTTGTCATTAATTTCAGCAATAGTTCGCATGGGCTGGATTCTTAAAGATACCGCCATTAGCCTACCAGTCAGTAGGGGGTGTCATCGCTGTTACTGTGTAGGATTGCCTTGGGTAACTTAAACATAGGACTGCACAAACACGATTGTTGCCAGTTCCGGCTCATTGGATAGAAAAAACACAATTGGCTAGAAATTGATGAGTGTAGCTGACCCAGAACTGGATCTAGTGTCCCTTATTTCGAGGATTTCACAACTAGAACAGCAGCAGAAAGTCCTAAAAAAGTATTTGATAGGGCTTAAACACCAGTTAGATCGTCTGACCGACCAATTTAATAATCGACCTGAAAGCCAGCAGCTAAAGACTTTACAGGGTGAGATAATGGTTTTACAAGAACACTTCAATCAGCTACCCAATCTGAAAGTGAGTAATGCTGATACATTGGATGCACCGATGACTGACGCGGTGGCAGATCACTCAATGAATTTTGCTCATGTTAAGAGTGATGGGATAGTCATCAGACGTAGTAGACGGCAACGGCGTGTGGGAGGAAAGACTACACCGACAGTGGTCAAGCAGTCTAACGAATCAAAGGTAGATACAACTGGTAGTCTTGTAAGTGCCAATGCTGCTGAAACCGACCGAGAAGAGAAAACTGATGCCGCTATTCAACAAACGCGAAGAGTTGCAACTCTCAGTGACGAAGAATTCAAGATAGAGAGAATAATGTTGCTTCTGTTAAAGGCTAATGTAGCTGAAAAGGAGACAGCAATGAATGTTGAAGAACTGTTGAGGCGGTACAAGGCAGGAGAAAAAGATTTTACTGGAGTTAACCTAGCCGAGGCAAATTTAAAAGGAAGCTCACTCAACAGCGGAAGTGTTAATTTGAGTCAAGCCAACTTGACCAGAGCAAATTTGAATTGTGTTACGTGGACTAACCTCAACTTGGACGGTGCAAGTTTAAAAGGAGCAAATATCAGTGAAGCCAATTTATTTCGAACTAATTTGAGTGAGGCAGATCTAGAAAATGCTGACCTTCACAAAATCAATCTAGAGCAGGCAAAACTAGAGCAGGCAAAACTGGGAAAGGCAAACTTCAGCGGGGCAAATTTGAAGGCAGCAGATCTAACTGGAGCGAACCTCAGTGGAGCCAATTTGAGTGGGGCGAATTTGAAAAATGCCAAACTGATGAAGGCGAACCTCAGTGGAGCTAATTTGAGTGGGGCTGACTCCGAACAGTCAGATCTAACTGGGACTAACCTCAGTGGAGCCAATTTGAGTAGGGCAAATTTGAGAAAGGCCAAGCTGATGAAGGCAAACCTAAGGAATGCCAATTTGAGTCAGGTAAGCTTACTTGATGCTGACCTAGAAGGAGCTGACCTTAAAGATCTCACCAAAGGTACAATCTGCTAAAGCTTGTTCCCACTCCCAAATATATAAACCGTAGCGAGTGTGGAATCTAAAGTCTTTTGCACTCGTGGTGACAACGATAATTTGGTCAAAGTTGTGCATCTGAGAAAGTGCTTGAGCAGCGAAAATTACGTCTTTATCTAAACCATGACCGCTAGGCTGACCGTTTCTTCTCATTTCTGCCCATAGAAATGCGGACTCATCTAAATCCTTCAAAGTTAGTTCTAGCTATCTCTCTGTCGATATTTGTTCAACTTTCTGGCGCTTTTCTCCAAGCCTTCAGTTAAATAATTTCTTCTAAGTTCGTAATCAATGATGGCTGCTACTCGCAGCTCAATTTTCTGCGCTTTAAGAAACAGTACCCACTGCTTCACTGATGGCCTCAATCGGGGATTCGTTATATCTCCCAGCGGACCACTATCAGGCATAATTAGTCTCTTCATTATTTAACCTGCGTTGCACCCGCTCCAGCGTCTCCAGTTCTTGTTGAGAGTAGTCACGATTTAAGTCCTCGTCAATCTGGTCGAGGAGCATATCATAGAACTCTTCCTCTTTTTTCCACGCCTCCAGATTCTCTTTAAAAACCTCAGCGGTTGTGGTTTCGCCTGCAACTGCTTCAGTGATGATCACAATAAATTCATCAAAAAGACGGTTTTGTTGCTCAATATCTTGAAAGAAGTTATGGCCTACCATCAGGCATTCATAGGTTAACCCTATCCTGTCAAGCATGGTATATGTTGTAGGTTCGCGACTTGATAATAGCAAGGCCATGCGCCGATACTGCTCGCGCTCTTTTGGGGGCAGGGTTGTCCAATTCTGAGCCGCTGCTTTTGCTTCCATCACCATGCCCTCGTAAAGAACCAGCAACACTCGCGCCATAATAGGAGCTTCCCGCAAGATGGGTTGAAAGTTTCGTTCTTCGAAGTAGGTGTACCACTCCAAGTAGGTTCTGCCCCGGAATCGAGCCATAACCGCGTTGACTGTCTTAATCGCACGCTCTAAACCACGAGTAAGAAAGTCTCGGATTTGGTCTTCGGGAAAAACTTCTTGAATTAAGGCAATCTCACTCATGCGCTGCCCAATCAGGGAATTATTCTGTTTCCATCGTCGCACAATTCCCCATGTGGGGAGAATGGTTTCAGCAATGGTTCGCATAGTTTTCAGTAAGAGTGGGTGTCTAACATACTCCTATGCGCTCGGTCGAGGTTCAAATATCTGCTCGACAGTTAAATTTAACTCTGGAAATGTAGGTGATACGATTCGGTCAGCACCTCTGTACTGGCTCACCTGATATTCATCATCAAGCAATTGATATACCGAGATGGTAGGCTGCTTGGGGTTGCCGATAAAGCGCTTAGCGCCTAAAGCTAGGTAGTCCAAAATCCAGTATTCCGAAATGCCAATTTCTTCATAGTCCCCCAATTTATGGAAGCAATCATCTCGCCAATTGGTGCTAACGACCTCAACGACCAGAGGAATAGATACTCTTGTTTGAACAGTAGAATATTTTTCCCATAGTGGTTCATCTGGCAGAGCTAGATCGTTCAATATCAAAACATCGGGGAGGTAGCCACTTTCTTTGGAGGGTATTTTGACCAAGGCTTGATTGGGGATGAAGTAGGGGAGTTTTAACCGACGGAATTCCCAGGTTAACTCCGTAGCGAGAAATCCAGCAATCCGCTCGTGCTTTCCAGTCGGCTGCATTTCGATAATCGCTCCATTGTGTAGCTCATAGCGTCCCTTTTCTGGCTTCCACTCCAAAAACTCTGCAAATGTTACTGGTTTGGTTAAAGGTTGAAACACGGCTATTTTGTTCCTCTTAACGGGCGATACCTTCGGTCGTCCCCTTGGGACATCGCTACTTACTGCCTTTTCTGCTAACACGACGAACGACAATCGGCTTCCCAGTTGCTGTCATATTTCTCAAAGATGTATCTGATTTAGAGGGACTAGCCGGATCTGCTTCATCAGCTTCAGAGTGATCTGCCTTTGGCAGCAGCGAAGAAAGCGCCTCCGGCTTTGCTTCGCTAGCGTTATCGCGCCACTGATCCAGAATATCTTTAATCACCACTTCCTTCAGCCAAACCTGACCCACAACAGTCAAGGGAAGGGCGAGTATTAATCCTAAAAATCCAAAAAAGGTTGCAAAAAATACCTGAGCTAATAGCGTCGCAGCCGGTAGTAGTGAAACCTGTCGCGCCATTACCAAGGGTGTTAAAACATGACTCTCCAATACGTGAGAACCGATGTATAAAGCTAGCACGACAAGGGATTTCCAAGGAGCATCTAACAGCGCAATAATCATCGGTGGCACGACACTAATGGTCGGGCCGATGTTGGGGATAAACATTAATAAACCTGCTAAAACCCCCTGAGCCAGTGGTGCGCGTATTCCTAAAATTAATAGGCCGATGCAGCTAAAGACGCCAATTACCGTCATGTTAAATAGAACACCAATTAGCCATCCCTCTAATACCACCTCACACTGATCTAAAATCCCGTCCACCCGTCGCCGGTAAAATGAGGGAAACATCCGCACAAATGCCTTGCGGTAAGGCTGCGGATCGAACAACAGCATCACCGTCACAAACACCATCAGCAACAAATGGAGAACAACACTTAGCGAGTTAGAGAGGAAAGCAAAAGACCGCCCCAGCAGTAGATTTGTGAAGGGCTGCACTTGGTCAGTTAGGCTACTAACATCTGGTAAATACTGCTGCATCGAACCAGGAACATACGATTCAAGCTGTTGACTCCAGACGTTTAGGCGTCCAAACCCCCTGGGAACTAACACTGTTAATTGTCTAAATTGACCGGCCAGAGGCGGCACAATCAGCAAGAAACAGAACACAAGCAGGGCTATTAAGAGACCAAGCGACAGTAATACAGCAGATGAGCGACCCAGATGCCAACGTCGTAGGTATCTTACTAACCTGTTGAGGACGGTAGCCAAAACTACTGCGGCAAACACTAGCAAGAGTACTTCCCGGATTTGCCAAAGGATGTACAACGAAACGACCAAAGCGATTAAGCCAATCCACTGACTAAATTTCACGGTGACTCCCAGTTAACCAAAAAGGCCGGAGGAAAGCGCTCCAAATTCGGACGTAGTGCCTCCCCGGATGTTGGGGCAATACAGGTTAAAAGGGGAAGTACCTCTGCCATGCGGTTTCAAACCCCTGAATTTACAAGGTTTCCCTTTCCCCTTTAACCTTTTCCCTTTTCCCCTTAATCTCCCACCTAGGTTAGCAGGGCAAAGGTGCGGTGGTTCCCAGTCCTGAGTCTTAAATCCTCAACCGGCCAACCTCAGCTCAGTTTGTCTGTTTTGGTAGCGATCGCCACCAAAGAGCAATTGCTACAATTATGGTCGGTATAAACACGAGTGTAAGTACGACTGCTGATGTCATTGGGACGGATAAAGTGGGACCACCATACTTAACCAGTAGAGACAACCCAACTGAGAGTATTAGTACTTTGAGCAAGAACCCACTCTGATTCATAAAATCTCATTTAACCCACTTCCTCAAGATGGTAACAATCTCTTAGCAATAAATTCAAGCTCCTGAGTGAAGATACCTTGTTGTTCCGGCTGAAAAATATACTCGTAGTCAAATTGAAAAGAATTAAGATGGCGAATTATAGAGAATCCTAAATTGA
>CAXUIV010000210.1:0-7660 GCA_964250875.1 uncultured bacterium | reverse complement strand
GAGAACGCCTATTATGAGTCCCGACCCAAAATTGCCATTCCTCGCCCTAACGATACCAATGGAGCGATAAATTTAGATGGTCGCTTTGGGCTGCATCCGGCACTAGCTTCCCTGATGCCGTTATGGCAGCAACAGAGTTTGGCTTTTGTCCATGCTTGTGGTTCTCCCGACCCCACTCGCTCCCATTTTGACGCTCAAGACTATATGGAAAGCGGTACTCCCGGCACCAAAGCGACACCTGACGGCTGGATGAACCGCCTACTTGCAGACCTACCAACACACACCCCAGTCCAGGCAGTTAATCTAGGAGATACAACACCGCGCATTCTATCTGGTCAAATGGCCGTTGCCAGCTTCCCGTTGGGGAGAAATTCAGCCCGTGCTTTACCTCTAGATCGGCCTCAAATTGGTGCAGCCTTTGACCGGCTTTATGCAGGAAATGACGAGCTGAGTCAAGTTTACCGGGAAGGACGGTCAGCTCGTAAAACCCTGCTGACTGACTTGAAGACAGAAGATGCAGAAACGAAGGCTGCTAATAACGGCGCTCCATCCCCAGTCGGCTTTGCCAGCGATGCCCAACAACTGGCAAGACTTATGGTCAAAGACCCTACTATCCATCTGGCTTTTCTAGCGCTGGGTGGTTGGGATACTCACGTCAACCAGGGAGGCAGTCAAGGACAGCTCGCTGGACGCTTGAAGCCTTTGGGTGATGGCTTGGCGACCTTGGCACAGGCACTAGGGCCAGTTTATCGAGATACTACAATTGTGGTCATGTCAGAATTTGGTCGCACGGTGCATGAGAACGGCGATGGCGGCACAGACCACGGACATGGCAACGTGATGTGGGTTTTGGGCGGCGGGGTCAAGGGTGGTAAAGTTTATGGCGAGTGGCCTGGATTGTCTAGTACTGCACTCTATCAAGGACGCGACCTTGCTGTTAGTACCGATTTTCGCGACGTTATTACCACTGTGTTGGAGCGACACCTGCAACTGGACGACGCCAAACTTCATCAAGTTTTTCCAGGCTATACTTCCAATCAAAGAATTGGTGTGGTTTAGTGAATGTGACGTATACATTTTGAGATTGAGGCAGGGCAGGTTGTGTTGAGAGGAGATAGAGTTATGGAGATAGAGACTCACTGGTTACGATTTTCATGACGTTTCCACAGCCTGCTTTGCAGTTCTGCTTACACATTCAGGAAGAAACATGTTCGATCTATTCTCAGGAGACGTTTTACGCGGTAGGTTGCTAGTTGTTACCGTCGGCACTACGTCTGTGATCGCGCTGAGCGTGCTTGATCGTACTGTGAATGCACAACGCCTCAATTCACTTTCTACACCCAATTCTCCTCAGTCACTGACTATGGTTTCCTTCAGCTTAAGCAATTACCAGTGGAAGAATCGCTTACTGCTCGTGTTTGCGCCGTCTGAGCAAGATTCTGCTTACCAGGCCCAAAAACAGCTTCTCAAAGGGCATCAGAGTCAGCTTGATGAGCGTGATTTACGCTTGGCTGAAGTTTTTGCGAATGGCAAAAGTCACCTGGACGATCAAGCAATCGACGCTGCATCGGTCGCGCAGCTGCGGAATCGCTTCCAAGTTAGTAAAGACGAATTTTGCATCATTCTCATCGGTAAAGACGGCTATGAGAAGCGCCGTAATCATGCTCCAGTTGAGCCTGCGCGTATTTTTACTCAGATCGATCAGATGCCAATGCGACAGCAAGAAATGCGTGAACAATAAAACTTCTGAGTGAATAAAAATTGCTGTAGAATTACAAGTTGGGTCAATCCGCAGCACCCGGAGACGCCTTTGACCCTGCTAGTCCTGAGCGTTCCTGATCAAATAGCCCTGAATTATGTCCTTAATTGTATTTCACTCGTGATGTCTCAACTACAATCTTGATTTGTCTATATCAAGGAAACCAATGTCGGACTCATCACCCAAAGATTTCTCACGCCGCCAACTTCTGACCACTGCGGGACTTGGATTAGTGTCAACCGCAGCAGTTGGCATTACGCAGAACGTGGGAAGCGCCGATCCAGCGATCGCGGAACCACCACAATCTCAGTCTAAAGGCGGCGAACTGCCACCACAGATCCAACTGCCCAAAGACCAAGCTCCCACCGAGCGTGATTCGGGTGGCCCACCCACGGCATTACCACCAGAGCGCCGACTTGGTTTCGCGATCGTTGGACTTGGTGTGCTGTCGCTCGAAGAAATTCTGCCCGCATTCAGCGAATGCAAATTGGCAAAGCCGACTGCCCTAGTGAGCGGAGATGCCGAGAAGGCACAGCAAGTCGCCGCACAGTATGGCATTAAACCGCAAAACATTTACAGCTATCAAACCTACGATAACTTGCGGAACAATCCCGATGTCGATGTGATCTACATTGTGTTGCCAAACAGTATGCACCTGGAGTATACGGTGCGCGGTGCCCAGGCTGGGAAGCACATTTTGTGTGAAAAGCCAATGGCGACGAGTTCGGCAGATTGTCAAAAGATGATCGATGCATGCAAACAAGCGAACCGCAAACTGATGATCGCGTATCGCTGCCAGTACGATCCATATCACCGTGCCGTGATTGGGATGGTCCGCAACAACGAATTAGGACCAGTCAAACTGATCCAAGCCGATAACGGACAGAATCAAAGCAGCACGAACCTGGAGCAATGGCGGCTTAAACGCGCTCTAGCAGGGGGTGGTGCCCTACCAGATGTTGGGATTTACTGCCTTAATGCCGCACGGTTTCTTACGGGGGAAGAACCAATTTTTATGAGCGCTCAACAGTACAGCACCCCCGGAGATCCGCGTTTTAAGGAAGTCGAAGAAAGCATCACGTTTCAGATGCGCTTTCCCAGCGGGATCTTAGCGCTGTGTTCGACGAGCTACGGCACGCATGAATCGCGACGGTATCGAGTATTTGGCTCAGATGCATGGGCACAACTTGACCCTGCCTTTCCATATAGCGGACTGCGGCTGATGACAGCGCGGCGATCGCCTTCAAACAGTATGGAGGACAACATCACTGAGATTCGGATGGGTCAGAAAAACCAGTTCGCGCTAGAAATGGATCACATGGCAGACTGTGTGATTCACAACAAGCAGCCGCATACGCCTGGAGAAGAAGGACTGCAAGACCAAAAGCTGATGGAACTGATTTATCAATCCGCTCAAACTGGACAAGCGATCACGCTAGCTGCAACGGTTGGACTCGACACGACACGCGGACCCGCTCCACGAATGCTGAAATAATCCTCATAGGCCGATTGGCTGCGAATACATTTCAAAGATTGGACAGTTACGACAGCCGGAACGCTGCTTTCGGAGTGAGTAAGCCCTGCGATGCTTGCTCAGGTAAGAACGGCAGGAGAGGTAGCGTGAGATTGTACTTATCGTCTTCGTAGCATCTATTAAGATGGACACACAATGGTCTAATGATGAACTTCGGCAACAAATTACTAAGGTGGCGAGTCGCTTCAACCTATTTGAATGTGATACTTGCGCTCAGGCGGTCGAGGCGTTTTTGAGCCAAAGAAGAGTCAAAGGAAAACGAGTTAAACTATACACAGGAGAAGTCAAGGGTAAATACGGCAACATCTACCACGATAAACTTCAGCGTAATATTGCCACGAATGGCCGTCATGAAGGAATTGCGATTGAAATAGGAGGACAAGAAATAATCTTTGATAATATCCATCACGAAGGAATACCCAGAAAATTGTGGATGGCAAACCTTTACTGTCTTGCCATCGATCTAGGCGGTGAATTCGAGGTGACAGAGATTGGATTTTAGACACAATTGCTTTTTATTAGAACTTCTGAAGTATTCTTAATTTTGAGATTGAGCATGAGCAGTTTTTACAGCCTTATACAAAGAATAGAACAAAGACCAGCCTTGTATCTGGGAAGACGATCACTGAGTCATCTTCAAGTATTTTTAGATGGATACACTTTTGCTCGGCGCGAACTGAGTATGCCTTTAACGGACCAGGAACAAGAGTTTGAGGAGTTTCAAGACTGGATAGAGCAGCGGTTTGACCAGCCATCAACTCAATCTTGGGCGAGAATCATTCTCTTCTATTCCGAAGACGAAAGCAATGCTCTAGATAGATTCTTCGATTTATTTAAAGAGTTTTTGAATCGCAAAGATGGTTTGAAGGTTGCTGAGACAACTCTTACAGAAGCTAAAATGTAAGCAAAGATATCGCCTACGTTTGAATGAAGAAGCAGTGGTTATGACTTGCGCAATGTAAACCCTAGGAGATCTTGCAACCGTCCTCTTAGTCGGCGAAGTTGAGTGTAGGCCCCCTTTAACCGATCGCCCTCAACTTCCACTTCAGAGGCGGGATAGTTTTGAATCACTTTGAGTAACGTAATCTTATGATCTTGACTGGCAGATAGGACTAGGGCGGCCCGCAGGGCTTGTCGATCAGCCTGATGCGAAGGCGTATGAACCGCTTGACTGACTTCATCAAGTAGGGCGTTCCCAACTGGGCTATTCAGCACGCGGTCTAAAAAAACAGGGTTTACCTTCACTGGCTCCGTTAAATATTGGCGAACCACGTTGGGGTCTTGTCGAGCCAAAGCAAAATCGGTTTGCAGCAGCGTTGATTTGCCAGTTTCGACAAAGGTGGATAACTCTTTGACGGATATTGATTGATTAAAGATGCCGTACTTCAGCACAACTTGGTCAGCAGCGATCGCCCTGCTGCCATAGCACAAAACGCCGGAAAAAGCAACCGCTAAAACTAACGACTGACGCAGCAACAAGAATCGTATGCTCATTTTTGCTATTTCAGCATCTTTGAGTTAGATGTTGTGTAAATTTAGATTGTACTTGACGGTGATGTCGTTCGCCCAACAGTCACTGGTTGTGGGGTAGAAATAGCATTATAGATAACAGGCTGATTGAAATGGCACGCATGCGAAAGAGGCCAAAACGGTCTGGACAACACCTGGGTACTAGCGATCGCCCCCGCACGGACGCCATCGTCCGCAGACCTAGTACGGCTGTTAACCGCACGACTAAATTACCTACGCCCAAGCCTAAGCGGAAGTGGGTGACGTCTCTATTAGTACTTACGGTTTTGCTGGGCAGCGCTGGCTTAGTTGTGGGTGGAGCTTGGCTGAGCCTACAGATGTTTCTCAACCCTGATGCGGTCGGCTGGGTTAATCAATTTTTACCGGAGTGGGCGCAAATTCCGCTAGTCAACCAACCGCCTCAAACCCTGACTCAAATTCAGGCTAGCTTGAGCAAAGAAGGACACACAATAGGAGAACCCCTGCCCTTGGATAATACCAAGACAGTGCAGGCAGTGCTCATACCAGTCCTATCACCACGCTCCAACTGCCAAAGTGATTGTGAAGAGATTGTTGAACTCCGAGTGTACCAGCCAACATCAAGCGGTCATCTGCTGCGAGACAGCGAGACCTATTATCAACTTGTAAGCCAGCTAGCAGTGGAAGGACCTGAAGAATCCCTTGTCTTGGCACCGCTCATTGATGCTGGCACAGACAACCAGGGGTCAACTCAGCCGCTACCCTTAACTGAGGTGCATCGCTTTGAAGGTAACACACCGACACCGGGCATTTGGCTTTATCTTCAAGGTCAGATGCAGCAGCAAGGCAATGCGATCGCCTACGGCCAGGTCGTTTACTATAATCCTGACCGCAATAACCTCCAACTGATGTTGCCGTGGACGAGTCCTGCTGGGCAGGTGCCCCAATGGCAGCGGATAAATGGTAGTAGTCCAGAGTTGGTGGTGAATCAAACAATTGACTTAGAGCCGCAGCTACACGCTTACCGAGTCAAACCCGTAGATCTCCTCAACCCAATACAGCTACAGGAGATTTCTCTGGCGGAGGCAGCTCTGCCAGATCAGGCTTATCGGGAAGCTTTGTTAGTTGCCCGGAGCGGTCTTTGGTCGCCTGCTTGGGAATGGTTGCAATTTATTAAGCGACAGCGAGAGAATCGAGAGCCTTGGCCAGCGGCAGCTCAAGTCCAAATGGATCTCGTTCAAATGTACGCCCAGCTCACCAAAGCCCAGGCGGATAAAACTTGGGCCAGTCCCAGCCAGCAAATACTGGCGGACCTGATTGATGGTCGCTGGGAAGGAGCCTTGCGGGTATTTCAGACGTCGCCAGAGGATACGCCTGAAATTGTCACTTTGCTAAAGACAGATTCAGGTCGATTATGGAGGCGTGTGGAAGCAGCGCTGCGGGTTAACCCGGATCGACCAGAGGTGGAAGCTTGGGGTGCGATGATTACAGCAGCTCAGCATGGGCAAAAAGCGGCGATCGCTTGGCTGAACCAGCAACCCCAAACCACACCAGCCACTCTGGAATACATCCAACCATTACTCAAACAGTTAAATGGGGAGCTGACGACAGATGGTCAATCCAGCCGCATTGTTGGTTCTGTGGAGCCACTCAACCAGTTCAATCTATCCCGGTGGCTGCACCCCGACAGCGCAGCGCTCAAATTAGATGACCAACAAGTTTGGTATCAGGTGAAGGTAGACGCATTTCATGACACCAGTGGCTGGAAGCAAGCGCCCTTTTTGGATTTACAGCCACTGACAATGGTAAAGGCAGTAAAATCAACGTTGGCCAAGACAGAGAACCCTGTAGCTGCCCTGTGGCACAGGTTAGGCTTAGATGCAAACTCCCAGATCCAGATCGTTGTGTGGTCAGCAGATGGACAACAGCAAACAACTTGGGCAACTGTAAAAGCGGTCCAGTTAGACGACGGCGTTCTGCGGCTACTAGTAGCTTCTGACCCGATTCCAGAGGTTAAGAATTCTTCGCAGCCTCAACCTTTAGCGCTGACGGAGGCAGCACTGCAATGGGTACAGCCACCTCCCACTACTCTATCAGAGCTGAATCAACAGCAGCCTTTGAGAGTAAAAGCAATTCTGCCTGTTCTATGGCGAGAGTTGCAATCTGGTGGGATTGGCGCTGGGGCAATTCCCAGCCTTCAAGAGATGCAGCAACAGTTAGGGAATTGGCCAGTTCAGTCGATCGACCTTACAGGTCAGGGCAAGTCTGAAACTGTGCTGACTGTCTCGCCGGAGGCTGTAGCCGCCTTGAACAACTCCTCACGTCAGTTGGACGGAGGCAACCAGCGATCTCGACTGCATACATTGATTTTCTCGCCCACTGGTGCTTTAATTTACAGCGAATTTAGTACAAACAAGCAGCAGTCTGTTATGGCGATCGCCAACATACAGGATGGTGGACCTCCGGCTTTATTAGTTGATGGAGCTAAGACTTATAGCCTTCAACGCTGGTCGGCCAAGCGACAGCGATTTGAGTAAACTGCTGTACTTCCAAGGCATTGTCTCAGGTCGGTATTGCCGTGTTCTCACCACCACTCGATGAGCGCAGTAACAGTGTACGGGGAGTCAAGTGTGAAGAACTTTCGCAGCAGTTTGGACTACATTTATTCGACTGTTCATGCCAACCTAACGCCTCAAGCCATCATTCCATTAAATAAGAGTTATGGAAAAGGTGTATATTACTAAAATTCTGTCGGGAAACAGGGGATTTGGAACTCAGATTTAACGCCCTCTAGCTGAGATTTTGTATACATGACTTTTACACAGGCTTGTTTTCTCTTTCCCGTTGCCTGTATAAGCGGAGCCTTAAATTCTGTAGCT